>JALRBG010000057.1 GCA_023257855.1 Pseudomonadales bacterium
AAAGACATCATCAGGATGACAAGGCCGGCAACCACGCCGCAGACGAGGTGCGACCAGAAGAGTACTTTGCGGAACATGGAAATTCGGCCAACCAGCAACAAACTGAGATGATAATACTATTGTAAATGATAAGCATTATCAAATAGGTATTCAGGTATTACGGGCGTTTGCGCGACTCAGGCGTTGCCTGGCAGGGGTTCCAGGGACAGGGTGTAGCGATATATCCACCAGGTAATCAGGAGGCCGGCACCCAGGTTGCCGAGGGCCGCACCGACAAAGAGACCGGGGATATCCCCCAGTGCGGCGCCAAGCAGCGCCAGGGGAACATAGAAAATAAAAAATCGCAGCAGACTGGTGATCAGCGCGTTACGGGGAGCGTGCAACGCATTGAAGCTGGAGGCGCTGAGGACGACCATGCCCTGGAAGGCGTAACTGGCCGGAAGGATGCGCAGCACGGTAACAATGACCGCAATGACTTCGGGTTCTGGGGAGAAAATTCGGGCGATCAGCGGTGCCGCCAGGGCAACGATGAGGTACAGGCCCAGTTGCAGCACGACGATGAACTGCAGTGACAACCTCAGGCCAAGGCGAACCCGGTCCATGGCACCGGCACCGAAGTTCTGGCTGATGAACGGCGGCAGGCTCATGGACATCCCGAGTACCACGATCATCACCAGGGCCTCGATGCGCATGACAACACCGAAACCGGCGACGGCTTGCGCGCCATACTGGGCAAGGGTCGCGGTAATTACCGCGGTGGCCATGGGCGTGATCATATTGGCCAGTGCGGCGGGCAGGGCGATTTTCAGGAGTCGGTGCCAGTCGCGACACAACTTGGTGAAGCCGGGCCAGATCAGGCCCAGCAACTGCTCCTTTACCGCGAGGAAGTACCAGATGAAGACATTGCACAGCATCCAGGTGATGACTGTGGCAATGGCGGCACCGCGGATGCCGAATGCCGGGAAGGGTCCGGGCCCGAAAATGAGCAGGGGGTCGAGAATGGCGTTGATCGCCGCACCCAGCATCATCATTTTGCCCTGCAGGCTGGCATTGCCGCTGGCCCGCATGACGGCAGTGCCGGCAAACTGTACAAGCAGGAAGGGGATGCCCAGGTACCAGGCGGAGATAAAGCGCCGGATCAGCACCAGGGTGGCGCTATCGGCGCCCATCAGCGTAAAGACGGTATCAATGGACAGCAGGGCCGGAATGATCAGCAGCAATCCCAGCAGGAAACCGAAGACGATGGCAGCCAGGGTCATTTCCGTGGCCTTGTTTTGGTCCCGGGCGCCAATCGCCCTCGCCACCATGGCCGAAGTACCGATACCGAGGCCGACGCCGAGATAGGTGATCATGATGGTGGCGGGAAAGGTGAAGCCGAGTGCGGCCAGCTGGTCCGTACCCAGCAGGCTGACGAACCAGGTGTCAGCCAGGTAGTACAGGATCATGGCAATACCGCCAACCGTGGTGGGGACCGTCGTGCGGAACAGGGTCTGGCCGACGGGATCGTTGACGAGATCCGGTCTGCGGCGGGCAGCTGAACCGCCGGGTTGTTGGCTGGTAAAAAAGCGGCTGATCAAGTGGGAAGCGTTATACGTCCATGATTGTGGAACTGGGTTGATTCTAGCAGACGCATCGAATCCCAACACCCTGTTGAAGGAGACTTACAAGGCCTTTTCGCCAAGCTGATGGCCAGAGGCTGAAAGCTTAAAGCAAAATTATCGACAGCTTACGCTTTCAGCCTCTGCCCTTCAGCTCTCTTTCAGGTTAAGCCGGCACCTCACCGTTGACGATGGTGCGGATCATTTCGCGGCGGTAGCCGTCGTAGTCGTTGAAGGCTTTGTGCAGGCAGAGTCGATTGTCCCAGATTACCAGCATGTTCTTTTCCCAGCGCAAACGACAATTGAAGTCTTCACGGGTAGCCCACCAGCCCAGGAAATCCAGCAGTCCCTTCGATTCCTCCTGGGTCATGCCTTCTATTCCCATGCTGTAGGAGGTGTCGCAGTAGAGACTTTTCTGGCCGGTTTCCGGATGCGTGCGCACGATGGGGTGAAAATTGCCCTTGATCATTTTCTGCTGGTCGACGGTCAGGTTCATGTCGCCGAGGCTGAGGTCGTTGAGCTTGGGTTTGCCCTTGTTCACGTTCGACAGCACCCATGCCGCCGACATATGTACCTTCAGCGGGGCGATCACTTCCTTCATCTTGTCGCTGAGCAGTTCGTAGGCAAGCTGGGCATTGCTCCACCAGGTATCACCGCCGTAAGGTGGGACATCCAGGGATTGCAGCAGACTGATCGACGGGGGTTGCGCCAGGAACGGCGAGTCGGTGTGCCAGCCGTCACCGAACACCCAGTCTACAACAGAACTGGCTTCCTTGAGGACGCGCTGGACATTGGGGTGGCCTTCCATGCCCTTGGTGTACGCATCGGTGCCAAATTCACCGAAACGCAGGGTGAGGGCCTCCTGGTCGTCGATGGTCATGTTGGTCTGTCCGCGGAAATAAATCATCTTGTAGCGGAAGAGGGCATCCTTGATCTGGGCAAACTGCTCGTCGGAGACATTGGCAATGTCCACGTCCAGGATCTCCGCGCCCATGGCACTGGCCAGGGGTACCGTGCGGATAGCGGTGTAGCCGTTCTTTTTGTCGTCGAAATATTCCGGCGGATAGAATTGCATGGAACTCCCCTTTACCTTTTGTTTTTAAACAGTCTTATTGTTCAGGCTGTTTTTGATGGCAGCATCATACACAACAGCGTGGTGAATTTGTATTATGGGCCGGTGGAATTCTTGCACCTGATCAACCGGCGGGCAATTAATGGCAGGCATTCACCATCAACCACGCATTCGGAACTAGCATCATTCACGGTGACCCAACATGAAAAAAGTCCTCATCGCACTCGTAGTCGTACTTGTTCTCCTGGCCGGCGGCATTTATTTTGTTTTCAGCAACCTGGACTCCCTCGTGGAGACGGCCATCGAAACCGCGGGCTCGCGCACCCTTGGTACTGACGTGCAGGTGGACAGCGTGTCCCTGGACCTGCTCGCAGGAAGCGCTTCGATTTATGGTTTCAGCATCGCCAACCCGGCGGGTTTTACTGATGAAACATTGGCGAGTTTCGAGGAGCTCAGTGTCGTCATCGACGTGCAGAACTTGAGCGCCGACAACATCCATATCTTCAGCATAGTATCGCGCAGCCCGCATGTGTTTTATGAAAACCGCGACGACAGGACAAATACCGATACCATCACCGAGAGACTCGGAGGCCAGGAGGAAGGTGCGGCCGGGGAAGCTTCAGGCAGCCAGCCGACCATCCGGGTGGACAGTGTACTCATCGAGAATATTCGCGGCACCCTGCAGGATGACCGGCTGCCCTCAGCGGTGGATGTCAGCCTGGGGGATATCAACCTGAGCAACCTGAACGGCAAGCCCGATGAGCTGGCCGAGCAGATCATGGCCCCGGTACTCACGCAGGTGGGCGCAGCCGCCGCGCAGGCGCTGGTCCGGTCCGTAACCGAGTTGTTGCAGAACTCAGAGGAATTGCAGAGCCGGGTTGAAGAGGGGCGCCAGCAGCTGGAAGAGGCCGCCGGCAACGCACTTAACCGCGTCGGCAACCTCTTTAACCGGGGTGGTGACGACGACGAGGAAGCGAACTAACCCAGCTTGTCCTTGTGCTCTGCGCGGAAGCGGATGAAGTAATCCAGTGAACCCGGGTTGCTCATGGCATCCCGGTTCGCCGCCTTTTCCGGATCCCGCCCCATCAGTATCTTGCGCACCGGTACTTCCATCTTCTTGCCGGTGAGCGTGTAGGGAATCTCCTCCACCTGGTAGATCTCGTCGGGAATATGCCGTGGCGTGTAATCGGCCCTGAGCTTGGCGCCGATCTTTTTCTTCAATTCGTCGTCCAGCACCTTGCCTTCCGGCAGTTTCACGAACAGCGGCATGAAAAACTTTTCACCTGGCAGGTCGAGATTAACGATGATGGAGTCCTCCACCTCGTTCATGCCGTCCACGCAGCGATAGATCTCGGCAGTGCCGATGCGGATGCCATAGCGGTTTAGCGTGGCGTCCGAGCGGCCCAGAACGAAACAGCCGTCCTCCTCATTGATCATGAAGTAGTCGCCCTGGCGCCAGATGCCCGGGTAGTCCTCGAAATAGGTTTCCTGGTAACGCACGTTGCCCTCGTCATTCCAGAAATACAGGGGCATGGAAGGCATGGGTTGTGTCACAACGAATTCGCCCACTTCGTTGATCAGTGAATTGCCGTTCTCGTCGAATGCCTGCAGGTCCACACCCATGTGCGGCATCTGGATGATGCCGGCTTTCACAGGCAGGCCGGGCATCGGGCCGCAGAATCCGGCGCAGATATCGGTGCCGCCGCTGCCGGGTGCCACGTACAGATCGCTTTTTACATTGTCGTAGAACCACTTGGTGCATTCGGCAGAGACCACTGACCCGGCGAGCATGATGGATTCGAGCTTGTCGAATTTGAACTTGTCCTTCGGAACCAGGCCCATGTTCTGCTGCATCTGCTGCAGGGTCGGGCTGGCGCCGAAGAGAACGGCGCCGGCATCATCGGCCAGCTTCCAGAGGGCATCCGGCTCGGGATACACCGGGTTGCCGTCATACAGGATGGGGCAGGCGCTGTAGAGCATGGTGCTGACCACGAAATTCCACATCATCCAGCCGGTGGTGGTGAAGAAGAACAGGCGGTCTTCGGGCTTCAGGTTGTAATGCAGCACGCCAAGCATGTACTGCTCGAGTATGATGCCGCCATGGCCGTGCACGATGGCCTTGGGCAGGCCCGTGGTGCCCGATGAAAACAGGATCCACAGCGGATAGTCGAATGGCACCTGCTCGAACTGAAAGGAGTCGGCGGGCACCGGGTCCCTGTCCATCAGGTCATGCCAGAGGATGGCGTTCTGTACCGGTGGTTCCGTATCGTTCGGGTCCAGGTAGGGCAGGTAGATGACCTTTTCGATGCTGGGCAGGGTTTCGACGATATTCTTCACCTCGGCCTTGCGGTTGAAGGATTTCCCCTTGTACTGGTAGCCGTCCACGCAGAACAGGACCTTCGGCTCGATCTGTGACAGGCGGTCCAGCACGCTATGGGTGCCGAAGTCGGGAGAGCATGAAGACCAGATGGCGCCGATGCTGCTGCACGCCAGGAGGGCGATGGCCGCCTGGGGAATGTTGGTCATGTAGCAGGCCACACGGTCGCCCGGCCTGATGCCCATGTTGCGCAGTTCGGTGGCAAGGATACGAACGCTGCTCACCATGTCCGACCATTCCAGTTCATGCAGGACCTGGTCTTCGTTGGCATAGAGCAGGGCAGCCTTGCCAGGGCGTTCGTTGCGCAGGATATGCTGCGCATAATTGAGTTTGGCACCCGGAAACCATTCGGCGCCGGGCATGCTTCGCTTGCCGAGCACGGCTGTGGGCTGCTCGGATGCTTCTATCTCAAAATAATCCCAGATTGCCTGCCAGAAATCATCGAGGTGGTCGAGCGACCAGCGGCGCAGCTGGTGCAGGTCGTCGAAGGTGACTCCCCGGTTTTCCTGCAACCATTGCCGGAACGCATGCAGGTTGGTTTGCTCGACCCATTCAGGGGAGGGTTCCCAGAGTATTTCGCCTACAGTAACCATAGAAACAGCAGTCCTGTTTGTTATTATTGCCCGCTGCGCGAGGCATCTAAAAGGCGGCAATATTAGCATTCTCACCAGGCCTGGTCATTACCGATACCCATTCAGGTGCGGGCAATGCTTTAATACGCGCGAAGTCTTGCTCGAATTGACGGTAACTGGAGAAGTAGTCAGTCATGAAAGATAAAAAGTGGATGCATGTCACGGTAGGTGTCGTACTGGTCAGCATGCTGGTGATAGGCATCACGCTGATCATCCGCACCGTGAATTCCGATCTGGTTCTGCCGGAGCTGGATAATGAGCTTGCCGCACGCGGTCTGGCCATTGCGCAGGAAAACGGCTGCATCGCCTGCCACACGCTGGACGGAAGCGTGGGCATCGGCCCAACCTGGCTGGGCATGTACGGCAAGACGGAAACCCTGATGGACGGCACTACAATTGTCGTCGACGAGGAATATATCCTCGAATCCATCACCCGACCTGAAGCGAAGCAGGTGCAGGGCTTTGAGAATGTCATGGTGCGCTACTTCCTGCCGCCGGAAGACCTGGTGGCATTGGTGGAGTTCACGCGGCAGCTGGCGACACCCGGGTCCGAGTAGGCCGGATAAGATTCGCAGAATCGCATCCGGCATTGCGGACTGGAAAGGAAAAGGGGATAAAGGGATAAAGGGAAAAAGGAAAACAGGAAAAAGCGTAAGCAGATGATTTCCCCTGAACCGAAACGGATCCTTGCAGTACTGCTGCTCTTTCTGACGACTTCCTGCCAGCAGGAGGATTCCGGCGATGCCCTGGCCAGGCAGGCCTACCTGGACGCCCGCGCAGACACGCTGGCGACCTTCATTCCCTGCGCGCGCTCTGCCAACACCCCACTGGCGGCCCTGGTCGTTGAGAGTCGGTGCTCGACTTATAACGTCCCTGAAAATTACGACGACCCGGAAGGACGTCATATCGACCTGAGGGTCATGGTCATTCCCTCCCTCACCGACCTGCCGCTGGGTGATCCCCTATTCCTGTTGGCAGGCGGACCAGGACAGGCTGCCACTGACCTGTTACCCATTGCCCAGGCCTTTGGCCGTGTGCGTACCGAGCGCGACATCGTGCTGGTCGACCAGCGTGGCACCGGCGAACTGAGTCCCTTCGATTGCCAGCTCGATGAAAGCGAGGCAGAGGCGCTTCAGGAACAGGACCCTGGTTTCGAGGAGATCCTGGCCATCCAGCTGGAAGTCCTGCGGGAATGCCTGGACACCATGGACGCAGACCCGGCGTACTACACCACTGATATCGCCATGCGCGATCTCGATGCCATTCGTGACTGGATTGGATACCCCGAAATCAACCTGTGGGGGGCGTCATATGGGTCCCGCGCAGCGCTGGCATACCTGCAGGCCTATCCCGGGAAAACCCGTGCGGTCATCATCGATGCCATTGCGCCGCCGTCCCTGTCCCTGCCGCTGTATAACGAACGCGATGCCAGTGCATCCCTGCAGCAAATCCTGGACGATTGCGCTGCCGATACCACCTGCAGCACGGCCTTTCCCGACCTGGCCGCTCATTACACGGCACTGATTGAACATCTGCAAATGCCGCAACCGGTGAGCATGCTCGATGACCGGGACTTCAGCACCGTCGAGACGACCATCGAAGCCTACGAATTTTTCAACTTCATCCGCCAGATCCTTTACAGCCGGGAAGCACAGCGACTGGTGCCGCTGATCATCGAACAGGCATGGCAGGGCAATTACCGGCCTGTGTTCGCGCTGGCCAGCCAGTATGCGGAAGCACAGATCAACCAGGGCATGTTCCTGTCGGTGATCTGCAACGAGGATTACACCCTGTTGGACGCAAACCTGCTGGCCGCCGAGCAGGGCAGGGATTACCTCGTCGAGTCTGACCTGTTCAACCGTTTCATCCTGGAAGCCTGCGCCATTTGGCCGGGGCGGGAAGTGCCCGTCGGGTATTTCGAGCCGGTGACCGCCGACCGCCCGGTCCTGGTCTTTTCCGGTGCGCTCGATCCCGTCACACCTCCGGTCTGGGGTGAGCTTGTCAGCGCCAGCCTGCCGAATTCGCAACACCTGGTCCTGGAGGGTTTCGGCCATGGCACAGTCTTCACCGGGTGCACCATATCGCTCATGACCGACTTTATCGAAGCAGGCAGCCTGGCCGGCCTCGATACCGGCTGTGTCGGACAATTCCGGCGGCGGCCTTTCTTCGTCACCCCCGGGGGGAGCAGCCTGCCCGATGATTGAGGTTCATGACCTGACCAAGCGTTTCAGGGACCTGGTAGCTGTCGATGCCGCCAGCTTCTCGGCACGCAACGGTGCCATCACCGGCCTGCTCGGGCATAACGGTGCCGGCAAGTCGACGACGCTGCGCATTCTTTACGGCCTCCTGCAAGCCGATTCCGGCAGCGCGCGCATTGACCAGATTGATGTTATGGCGGCACCCCTGAAGGCGCAGGAAGTCATAGGCGTTATGACCGACGCGCACGGCCTCAACCCGCGGCTGACGGCACGCGAGCACATCGAGTATTTCGCGCGACTGCGACGCATGGACAAGGCGCGTATGAGAAGGCGGACAGACGAGCTCATTGAACTGCTGGACATGCAGGATATCGCTGACCGCCGTGCAGAAGGATTTTCCCAGGGTGAAAAGATGAAGGTGTGCCTGTCGCGCTCACTGGTGCACGATCCGCAGAACCTGATCATGGACGAGCCGACGAACGGCCTGGACGTCATGACCACGCGCAGTGTCAGGAGCATCCTGCAGTCATTGAAAGCGCAGAACAAGTGCATACTGCTGTCCTCCCACATCATGCAGGAGATAAGTGCGCTGTGCGACGAGATCATCGTCATCGCAGAGGGCCGGGTGCTGATGCAGGGCTCGCTGGCGGACCTGGCGAAACGCACCGGGGAAAATGACCTCGAAGAGGCGTTCATGAAGATCACGAGGTCGATGACATGATGTGGCTGGTCATTACCCGCAAGGAGCTCAAGGATGCCTTCCGCGACAGGCGGGCGCTGGCCGCATTGCTGCTGTTCCCGCTGATGGGCCCGGCCATGATCTATTTCATGTTCAACATGATCATCGATATCGCCGAAGAAGCCGGTGCTGTCACCCTGCCAGTCGTCGGTGTTGAATACGCCGGCGACCTGGCCGACTACCTCGAACAGAACGGCATCACGCTGGAGCCGGTAGCACTGGTAACCCCACCGGAACCAGGCAGCGAATTCTACTCTACTGATCAGCTGGCGGAGATACGCCGTGATATCCGCAGTCGCCATCATGACTTCGTCCTGGTCATTCCGCCG
>JALRBG010000077.1 GCA_023257855.1 Pseudomonadales bacterium
GGGTTGCCCACGCGCAGGTAGGCTGCCAGGTCGTCATCGGTCAGGGCCGAGTAGGCCGCCACGATGGAGGGGCCGTATTCACCGCCTGTGCCGTCGCCGCCATGGCAGCGCGCGCAGTTGAGGTCGAAGAGTTCATGGCCGTCTTCCAGGGACTGGGCCATGGTGGAACCGGTGCCTGTCGCGTAAAGGGTAATGGCCAGTAAGGCCGTTGAGCGGATGGACTTGATCATGGTTGTCCCCTTAGGTCGCGAGTGGCTGACGCATGCTGTTGGCACGGTAACTCCGTATATACGGATTAAAACAGGGTTGGGGTTACTTCGGCTAAAGAAATATTGCCATCAGAGCTGGTGATGGTTCAGTGTAAAACCCCGCGACTTGTAGTCGCTCCAGTGCTCACGCAACCTGGTTTTTGACTCTTCGACATTGGGTACGATTTCGGCGACACGGGGAAAGTCGTCGAGGAAAGGCGGAATGTCGCTGCCCAGATTGATCAACAGATCGGCGCCGGCAGGGGCCTTGTCGAAATACCCGATGTACACCGGCACCTCGTCGTCATCCCCCAGTTCGACATCGATGCCGACGATCACGTGGGGGATGAAACTTTCCGACTTGAAGCTCCAGAGCAGGTCATCCATGTCCATGGCCGCCTGTTCGTTGTCCGTATGGATATATATCTTCAGGCCCTGGGCCATGGCCTTCTCGACCAGCCGGCAGGCGAGAAACAGGCGGGCCTGTTCGTCAGGCTGGCTGATGCTGTAGAAGTCGACTTGCGCCATGGTGGTGTGCCTAGTTATTCAACAGGTACTCGACAAGCAGTGGCACCGGCCGGCCGGTGGCGCCTTTTTCCTTGCCCTGTAGCCAGGCGGTACCGGCAATGTCGATATGCGCCCAGGGATACTTCTCGGTAAAGCGCGACAGGAAGCAGCCAGCCGTGATCGTACCTGCCTTGGGGCCGCCAATGTTGGCGATGTCGGCAAAATTGCTGTCCAGCTGCTTCTGGTATTCCTCGTCAAGCGGCAGGCGCCACACCGGGTCGTTCACTTCCAGACTATGCCTGCGCAGCTTGTCGGCGAGTTCGTCGTTGTTGCTCATCAGGCCGCTGTTGACCGAACCCAGCGCGACGATGCAGGCCCCGGTCAGGGTGGCGATATCGATGACGGAGTTGGGTTTGTAGCGTTCGACATAAGTTAGCGCATCACACAGGACGAGACGGCCCTCGGCATCGGTGTTGAGAACTTCGATGGTCTTGCCGGACATACTGGTGACAATATCGCCAGGCTTGGTGGCGTGGCCGCTCGGCATGTTCTCGGCACTGGCGATGACACCGACCACGTTGATATTCGGCCTGAGCTTACACAGCGCAGTCATGGTGCCCATGACGCTGGCGGCCCCGCACATGTCGAATTTCATTTCATCCATGGCTGCACCCGGTTTCAGGCTGATACCGCCGGTGTCGAAGGTGATGCCCTTGCCCACGATGACATTGGGTTTGACCTTGGGGTCTCCTCCCTTGTATTCCATGATGATCAGGCGCGATTCCTCGTCGCTGCCGTTGCCGACGGAGAGCAGGGAGCCCATGCCGAGCTTTTTCATCTGCGCCTCGGTCAGGACCTTGGTAGTGAGGTCCTTGTAACGCTCTCCCAGGGCAATGGCCTGTTCGCCCAGGTAAGTGGGTGTGCAGATGTTGGCAGGCAGGTTGCCCAGCTCGCGTGCCACGCTCATGCCGGTGGCGACGGCGGAACCGATATCCAGGCCAGCTTGCAGGGTGCCTTGCTGCGACTTGTCGGCGAGGTAGACGTCGATTTTTTTCAGGGCGGGTTTTTTGCCCTTCTTGGACTTGGTGTGGTTGTACTGGTAAATGCTGTTTTCCAGGGTGCAGGCCAGCAGTTGTCCCAGCTTGCCGATGTCGGCGTCCTTTACCGTGACGTTGGCAAGTGTGTCTGCGGCGTCAGGGACTGAATGTTTCTTCAGGGTGCCGGCAGCGGCACCGACAGCGCGCGCGAATTTCTTCCGGTCGAGGTCGGTTTTCTTGCCCAGGCCGACCAGCAGGATGCGCTTGGCGCGCATGCCGTCCGGATTATGGACCATGACGGTCTGGCCCAGGGCACCGTTCATGTCGCCGGCCGCGACGATACGGCTGAGTTTTCGTTTCAGCAACTTGTCGACTTCAGCGGTAATGTCAGGCAGTGCCTTGTTCTGGTAAACGCCCAGTACGAGGCAGGAAGTGGTCAGGCTTTTGAGGGATCCGGTCTTGATAGCGAAATTCATAATGAAACCAAATTCGTGTTTTGCAGGGTTGAGGAGGAAATTCTACTCTGCGGGATCCGTCAAGGCCAATTTTTGCCTGACATGGCGGCTTGCAGCCTTTCGCCTTCAGGCTGAAGCTCCTATAGAATGCCGGGATGATCATTTCCCGCTACCTTACGCGCCAGATACTCCAGGTCACTGCGGCAACCTCCTTCATTCTGCTCGCAGTGGTCGTCCTGGGGCGGTTCCTGAAATACCTAGCGCAGGCCTCGCAGGGGGAAATCGACCCCGGTGTGCTGATCGTGCTGATGTCCTACCGCATCCCCGAGTTTATCCAGCTCATCCTGCCCCTGGCACTGCTAATGAGCATCCTGCTGGCCTACGGGCGCATGTATGCCGACAATGAAATGACCGTGCTGTCCGCCTGCGGCCTCAGCCGGCGCCGCCTGCTGGGCATCACCCTCATTTCCTCTACCCTGGTCGCCATCACGGTCGGGCTGCTCACCCTGATGTTGACGCCGCTTGGCCTGGTCAATACCGACAGCCTGCTCGAGGCGCAGAAGGACCTGAACGAATTCGACATCATGGTGCCGGGGCTGTTCCAGAATATTTCCCGCGGCGAGCGCACGACCTACACCGAGGCCATCGAGGACGAGGAAATGCAGAACGTCTTCATGCATGAGAGCAGCACCGGCCGCGTGACCGTCGCCAGCACCGCGGTGCCGTCAGAAGACGAGGAGGGGGCCCGTTTCGTGTTGTTCAATGACGGCTCGGTTGCGGAAAACGACGAACAGGGTTACGTGCTCACGCAGTTCGGTCAAATGGGAGTGCGTATACCTGCGCGGGAGATCAGCATCAACGAAAGCGTCGAGGAGCGATCCATGGCCACGGGCGCCCTGTGGCGCTCGCGGAAACCTGCCCACCTGGCCGAATTGCAGTGGCGCATATCGCTGATCCTGCTGATTCCGGTGCTGACCTTGATGGCCGTGCCGCTCAGCCGGGTAAGTCCGCGGCAGGGCCGGTTCGCCAAGCTGGTGCCGGCTGTGCTGCTTTATATCGTGTATTTCGGGCTGTTGCTGGTCAGTCGCGACCTGACGGCATCCGGGGATATTCCGGTGATGCTGGGCCAGTGGTGGGTGCATGTTGTCTTTCTGTTGCTCGGCTGGGCGCTGTTCGCAGGCAAGATGCCGACCATACACCTGCCGGGGATCCACACCCGATGAACAGGATCGATCATTACATACTGCGCCAGGTGCTGTTGGCCATGGCTGTCGTCCTGCTCGTGCTGGGCGGGCTGGACCTGGTGTTCACACTGGTCGACGAGATCGGTGAGACCGATGGCGCCTACGGTACCATCGATGCCATACGCTATGTCATGTATGTCTTTCCGCGGCATATCTACGAACTGTTGCCGATGACAGCCCTAATCGGGGCCCTTGCCGGTCTTGGCATTCTGGCATCCAGCAACGAACTGGTCGTGCTGCAGGCATCCGGTGTCAGGGTGCTGCGCATCGTTTGGGCGGTGATGAAACCCGCTATTATCGTGATCATCATCGGCCTGTTGCTCGGCGAATTCGTTGCGCCGCGGCTGGAACTGCGAGGGGAACTGGACAGGGCCCTGTCACGCAACGAGCAGGTTGCGTTGTCACGCTACGGCCACTGGCAACGCGACGCCAACGAGTTCATGCACTTCAATGCTATCGATACCGATGGCTTCCTGCATGGCATCAGTATCTACCGTTTCGACAACCAGCAGCTCAGGTCGGTCATCACGGCGGAAACCGCTTTTTATGACCAGGGTGCGGGCAGCGGCTACTGGCTGCTGCAGAACGGCACGGAGACCACCTTCGGTTCAGGTGAAGAACGGCAGGGCGAGAGCTACGGCTTCATCGAGAAAAGCTGGGACGTGGACCTGACTCCCGATCTGCTCAAGGTGCTGATCATCGACCCCGACAAGATGTCCATTTCCGATCTCTACCGCTATGCCGGGCGTTTCGCCAGCCAGGGCCAGGATTCGAGCCCCTATTTCCTGTCGTTCTGGAAAAAGGTGCTGCAGCCGTTGACCACGGCCGCCCTGGTGATCGTTGCGGTGTCCTTTATCTTCGGGCCGCTGCGTTCGGCGACGATGGGGTCGAAGGTGTTCACCGCCATATGCTTCGGCATCCTGTTTTACCTGGTGCAGAACCTGCTCAGTACGGTAAGCCTGGTATACCAGCTAGACCCGTTGCTGGCGGTCTCGGCCCCGGTGCTGCTATGCCTGGCCCTGGGCCTGGTCCTGTTACGCCGGGCGGCGTGATCATTGAGGCGGCTTGTTGCCGTCCTTTTCCATCAGTTCGACCAGCATCACTTCCGACGCCGACAATCTGTCGTGAAGTGTCTTCCTGTCCGGGCTGAACAGCATCAGCCAGTAGCCGCAACCCGCAACCAGCACGGACACGATGGCACCGGCAAAACGGATCACGGTCTGGCCGACCGTAATGGGAGCGCCGCCGGCATTCTGCACGCGTATACGCCAGGCCTGCATGCCCAGGGTCTGGCCGCTGTGGGTCCAGAACCAGGCGAAGAATGACCAGGCGCTCAGGATCATCGCCGCGAACAGAATGTTCTTGTATACCGGGTCCAGTGTTACAGCGCTGCCATCGACAGTGCGGGCATTGTCGATCCCGAACAGCGACAGCACGATGAAGGCGACCACCATCCAGATGGCCGCGACCAGCACACTGTCGTAGGCCATGGCGGCGAGGCGGCGCCAGAGCGGGGCGGGAATGTTGGTGGTTTGCAATTGCCGTTTCATGGGAATCTCATTTTACTGCATTTTTCGCCAGCAGCTTTTTCTCGGCCAGGATGTTGATGAAGTTGCCGCTGAACATGATGAGTGCGCCGGCGAGCACGAACAGATCCAGGCCCTCGCTGTAGAGGATCCAGGCCAGGATGGCTGCCAGCGGCAGGCGTAGGAAATCCATGGGAATGACCACCATGGCATCGGCGTAGGCAAAGGCGCGGGCAAAGCTGTAGTGGGCGGTAATCGAGACCACACCCATCACCGCCATCCAGAACCATTCCGTCGCTCCCGGCGTGACCCAGACAAAGGTGGTTGGTATGACAGTGATCAGGAACTGGATGATGCACACGTAAAAGATGATGTTCAGGGGCGAATTGCCTGCCACCAGTTTCTTGGTCAGGACGTTGGCAAGCGCGAAGCACAGTGCGCTAAATATGACAATGAACATGACCGGGTCGGGGTCGCGAAAACCCGGGCGCAGGATGACCAGGACGCCGATGACGCCCATGGCCAGCGTCAGGATGCGGAAACGGTTGATCTTTTCGCCAAGAAGGACGCTTGCGATGACGACAGTCCAGACCGGCCCAGTGAACTCCAGGGCGAAGACTTCCGTGATGGGGATGGCGGCAATGCCGAAGATCCAGGCGTACTGGGCGACCAGGTGGGACACGGCGCGTACCAGGTGAACATATGGTTGCCCGGTTTTCAGCTGGTGCCAGCCGCCGGCCTGCAACAGGACGCAGAGGATGAGCAGGCTGACGGCATTGCGCACGGTGATCATCTGCATGGTGGAAATGGTGTCCGACAGCTCCCGCGCAGCGATGGCCAGCGCCAGCAGCGATGTCAGTGTGCCGAGCATCCAGAAGGCGGCCAGCAGGACGGGGGAAGTGTCTGTTCGGGTCAAAAGTGATGCCTGGGTGTGAACATAAGGCGGGGATTGTAGCCCACGGGAAGAGGAAAGAGGAAAGAGGCTCCACGTGATCTGCCTGCCAAGCATGTATATTTTTACCCAGTAAAAATAATCACATGATACGTTTCGCCAACATGAACGGCTTTTCCTCTTTCCTCTTGTCTCTTTCCTCTATCACTGATAAAAATGCTGCACTTTCAGCCTGCCCTGGATCTGGCAGTTTCATGAATATCGAAAAATACCTGGCACGTATCGGTTTTACCGGTACCCCGGCAGCAAACCTGGAAACCCTGCGGGAAATCCATCACCTGCATCCGCTGGCCATCCCCTTTGAAAACATCAGTTCGTTTACCGGCGCCCCGGTCAGCCTCGAGCCCGATGCGGTTTTCCATAAGCTCGTGACACAGGGCAGGGGGGGTTACTGTTTCGAACAGAATCTTTTGCTGGCACAGGTGCTCCGCGACATAGGCTTCGGTGTGTCTACCCATGCCGCCCGCGTGATCTGGCATGGCATCGACAAGAGCACGGCGCCGCGTACGCACATGCTGCTCAGGATCGGCATCGGGCAAGACGACTGGATTGCCGATGTCGGTTTTGGCGGCCTTACCATGACGGCGCCGCTGAAACTGCATGACCCGTCATCGCAGTCGTCTCCGCACGAGGAATACCGCATCACCCGGGACGGTGATGACTATATGATCTCGGCAAAGCTGGGCGACACCTGGAAAGCGATGTATGTTTTTGACCTGTCCTCTCAGCAGCCGGCTGACTTTGCCCTCGCCAACTACTTCGTCGCCACGCATCCCGAATCGCGCTTCGTCCAGAACCTGGTCATGGCCAGGCCGTTCAAGAACGGCCGCCATGCCTTCTTCAACAATATCTGGGTGAAATACAGCCGCGACGGCCAGAAAACCGAGAAAGCACTGGGTAACTCCGCGGAGGTCATGACGCTCATCGACGAAATATTCAGGATAAGCCTGCAAGGCAGTGTGGACCCGAACGTGTTGCACAAGCGGCTGGCGGAAAAGCTCACCGAATCAGCACAAAATCAATAAGGGCTTGACTTTATTGAGGAAACCTCAGAGACTTCGCGCCATGAACGCCACCAGGACCATGACCAAGGACATTATTATCCAGCGCTGAACGCGGGTTGGATCTTTGATCATTGTCAGCACAAAAGATTTGAAAACCCGCCACCAGGCGGGTTTTCTGCTTCTGGTGGCAGCAAAAATGAAGGAGTTACGTTTTGACTGAAGCGGCCAGCACCATGAATTTGCCGGGCACCCTGCCGGACTATGTCGCCCTGATGGACACCACGCTGCGCGATGGTGAACAGACCCAGGGGGTGTCCTTTGCCGTCGGTGAAAAACTCAACATCGCCCAGGCGATGCTGGAATCGCTGGGCGTTGATCGCATCGAGGTGGCCTCCGCCCGCGTGTCCGAAGGAGAACAGGAAGCCGTGCGCAGCATCATCGAATGGGCAACGGAGCATGGCCTGGAAGAGCGGGTGGAAGTGCTGGGCTTTGTCGACTTCGAGCGCAGCGTCAACTGGATAAAGGAAGCTGGCGGCAAAGTCCTCAACCTGCTGGTCAAGGGCAGCGAGAAGCACTGCAAGAACCAGCTTGGCAAGACCCTCGATGAGC
>JALRBG010000285.1 GCA_023257855.1 Pseudomonadales bacterium
TGTTTGAGCGAGCGTAATATCCTGTTTTATAAGGAATATATAAAGCTCAACAATGGAGTGGGAGTGAGCCAGACCCCAGGCGTGCCGTCATGGCATAATCCGCATTGCCATGCCCACCCCAACCCGTTTGTATAGCCATGACTGATATTGATTTTCAGTGGATGCGCCAGGCGCTGGCACTTGCCGAACAAGCGCAGGCACTCGGAGAAATACCGGTCGGCGCCGTTATCGTCAGGGATAACGAAGTCATCGGTAAGGGTTTCAACCAGCCCATATCCGCGAAGGATCCCTCCGCCCATGCCGAGATCGTGGCCATGCGCGACGCCAGTGCCCGTGTCGGCAACTACCGCCTGCCGGGATCGACGCTGTATGTCACTATAGAGCCCTGCACCATGTGTGTCGGCGCACTGATCCACGCCAGGGTAGCGAAGGTTGTGTTTGGCGCCCGGGAGCCGAAAGCGGGTGCCCTGGTCAGCAACCTGCACCTGCATGAAGCGCATGTTTACAATCATCGCCTGGCAATAGAGGAAGGACCCCTGGCCGACCAGTGCGCGGCGCTGATCGGCAACTTTTTCCGCGCCAGGCGGTGATACTCCATCCCCAGGATGGCTGATTTGCGGCGTCTAGCGGGCTTTTCCTCTCCAACAGTGCACGTGCTGCCCGCGTAAATCCTGAAAACTGCACCAAATGCACCGATTTGGTGCGCCTAGAGAGGTTAGCGCACCAGTTCTAGGCGCCACCCCCCCCTGTCACAGTGTCACACACGCCATTTTCTCCCTCAAAATTACAAAAAATTCATAAATATCAATGAGATAAATTTGTTGGCAAGGTCCTTGCTAAGAGATGTTCAGGAATTAAACGCTTTCCTGCAAAAACACTATTAACAGTCTTGCCCCTAAGACTCACTAGGAGAAACGCTATGAAGAAATCGCTGATGACCACTTTCAAGAAGCCTTTGACCGTGACAGCAATCACACTGGCAGTGGCCTCGGTGTCTGCACCTTCTTACGCAGAACTGTCCGGCAACGTCAGTGTTACCAATAACTACCTGTGGCGCGGCCTGACCCAGTCAATCAACGAAGCAGCCGTGCAGGGTGGTCTGGATTACGCAAGTGAGTCTGGCTTCTACATCGGTACCTGGGTGTCCAACGTGTCCTACGACTCAGACGATGCCTATTCCTATGAGCATGACATTTACTTCGGTTTCGCCGGCGAAACTGACAGCTTCAGCTATGACATCGGTTACCTGTACTACAACTACGATGAAAATGCCGGTTACGACTTCGGTGAAATCTACGGTTCTATCGGGGTAGGCAATTTCAGCGCAACCTATTGGCTGCTGTCATACGCAGAGCCTGACGAAGGTCCGGGTGAGGATTTCGGTTTTGCCGAAGCGTCCTACCTGTCTCTTGACTACGCGATTCCCCTGGCCAGCGGTGCTGAACTTGGCCTGCATGCCGGCTACCATGAAGGTGATTTCGCATACTCGTTCAACGGTGTAACCGACGACTACTGGGATTACAACGTAAGCCTTTCCAAGGACGGCTTCACTGCCACCGTTTCCATGACCAGCCTGGGTGATGACGACGACGGCGACGGCTTCGAAGATTATGCCAGCATGCCTGCCCGCGATAACGACGAGATCAAGTTCGTTGTTTCCTACGGCGTTGATTTCGAACTGTAATCAATTTGTTGCAAGCAATACCAAAACCGGCACCGACAGGTGCCGGTTTTTTTTGAGCCGGAAAAAGGTCTTAATGGGTGCATGAGGTGGAAAGGTCAGGGCAAAAAAAGGCCACAACCGGTGAAGAGATTACCGGTTGTGGCCTGATCAAGCTTTAGGAGAAACTTTTATCCGGCAGAAGTCCGCAGGGTAATTTCAGTTGCCCAGATATTTCAATGCAGCCTCCATGGCCTGCTCCCTGGTTTTGAAATGGTCGCTGGGATCCATATGCTTGTCGGCTTCGAGGGCGCTCAGTGTATCCTCGACCTCGGTGTTCATGCCGCAGAGGTAGATTTTGCGGCCGGCCTGCTTCGCATCACGGGCTACTGTTTCCACGGCTAGTGCCGCACTGACATCCAGGAAGGGCACGCGCTCGAAGTCCAGAATGATGACCAGGGCACCGCCTTCCAGCTGTGATCGGGCATGGTGACCCAGGTCGGCGGCGGCACCGAAGCTCATGGGGCCGCCAAAATCGAACACGGTCAGCTTGTCACCAAGAGCGTCCAGGATTTCCTTTTCACGTTCAGTGGCGTCATGGCGGATAAGGTGCTGCTGGTGCAGGCGCTCCATCTGATCCTTCGCCACCTGTTTCACGAAGGCGATGGAGGCAAGAACCACGCCCGCGGCAACAGCGGTAATCAGGTCGACAAAGATGGTGAGACCCACCACGATAATCATCAGAGCCAGGTCCCAGCGCGGACCGCGGTGGGCATTCTTGATATAGCTCCAGTCGATGATATCCAGTCCTACCTTGATCAGGATACCGGCGAGGACTGCCATCGGGATATAGCTGGCGAGGGAGCCCAGGCCCAGTACCACGGCCAGCAGGACCAGGGCATGGATCATGCCGGAAATCCGCGTGCGGCCGCCCGTGCGGATATTGACCACCGTACGCATGGTAGCGCCTGCGCCGGGTGCACCACCGAAGATGCCTGCAAAGAAGTTGCCGATACCCTGGCCGATCAGTTCCTTGTTGGAGTCGTGCCGGGTGCGGGTCATGTTGTCGGCCACCAGCGAGGTCAGCAGGCTGTCTATCGAGCCTAGCAGTGCCAGCACGAATGCCGCTTCGGCGATGATGAAGAACGAGATGCTGTCTATCGTCGGCATGTGCATGGACGGCAGGCCTCTCGGGATATCACCCAGGATCGGTGCGCCGGAGATCAACAGGCTCAGCAGAGTACCGATGATCAGGGCAGCAAGCGCGCCCGGTACGTATTTGCCAAGTTTCGCTGGCCATTTCAGGGCGATTGCCAGTGACAGGGCGCCAATGCCCAGGGCGACGAAATTAATGTCGCCGACAGCAGTCGGTGTGTAGAAGAGGGCATCCAGTGTGCCTGCAGGCGCTGCATGGCCCAGCATGGGCGCAATCTGCAGGATGATGATGATGCCGCCGATGCCGCTCATGAAGCCGCTGATGACGGGATAGGGCACCAGGCGAATGTATTCACCAAGCCTGAACACGCCCATGACCACCTGGAACACACCGGCCAGCATGATGGCGGTGAAAATCAGGCTGGTATTGCCCATCAGGTCGGGGTGCGCGGCAATACTCGCCGCCAGGCCGGCCGCGACGACGGTCATCGGCCCGGTTGGGCCGGAGATTTGCGGTTCGGTGCCGCCAAAAAGTGCGGCGAAAAAGCCAACGAAAATGGCGCCGTACATACCGGCGATAGGGCCGAGGCCCGATGCCACACCCATGGCCAGGGCCAGCGGCAGGGCGACAACGCCGGCGGTAATGCCGCCGTATATGTCACCACGCAGGTGGCGTGTGTCCAGTTTAATCATGTGAGTCATTCTCCTTCATTCCATTGGCCGGTCCGCTGGCAGATCACGGGTGCCGGGAACTTGTTTTGGTCGGTTTCAGCCCGTTTTGCGATTATTGGCTCCGGTGACCTTGTCGTACCATTCCTCGACCGGAATGAACCGTTTCGAATCCTCATCGTAGCAAATGACTTCACCCTTCTCGATGTCATACACCCAGCCATGAAGCGTGACGGCGTCGGTGGCCAGCTTGGCCGCCACGCTGGGATGGGTCTCGATGTGCTTCATTTGCAGGAGAACATTTTCTTGGATCATGTCCATGATGTGTTCCTTGCCGAGTTCACCGTGCCTGGCCTTGCAGCGGGCCACGGCAGCCGCGGCATGCCCCAGCCAGTTGTGAACGTGCGGCAGGGATTTCACGGAATCCATGTCCATGGCGCCTTTCATGGCGCCGCAATCCGTATGTCCGCAGATCACAATGTCCTTGACCCCCAGAACCTGCACAGCAAATTCGATGGACGCGGTATTGCCGCCCCCGGGCATGGCGTGTGGCGGCACGATGTTGCCGGCATTGCGAACGATGAAGAGGTCGCCCGGCTCCGTCTGCGTGACCAGGTTGGGGTCGATCCTGGAATCGGAGCACGTGATAAACAAAACCTCGGGAGACTGGCCGGTTGACAGAGACTTGAAGAGGGCCTTCCTTTCCTGGAAATCCTTTTGCTTGAATTTGGCGATACCTTCGATAAGTTTTTCCATGATGAGCTTTACTATCCTCGTTCGGTTGAATTCTTAATCATTAAAGCCCCGTACCCCGTGGATATCCATGGGCTTCTCACTAATGTAGTTTTGGATTATGCAAATATAGTGAATATGAATCCCTACTAATAGAGATGTTGTGATAGGAAAATACTTCCATGCTACAGTGTCCCTGAATTCCAGAGGTGTGGACCATGAAAGATCTCAATATTTCCCTCAAGCAGCTGCGGTATTACCTGGTGGCCGCCAAGCACGAGAGCCTGCGCCAGGCGGCCAGGGAGCTGAAAATCAGCCAGCCGTCACTCAGTGCACAGCTGCAAAAGCTTGAAGAAGCCCTGGGTGTGGACCTGTTCGAGCGCAGCCGGGGCGGGATCAACCTGACTCCGCTGGGACGGGATTTGCTCAGGCAGGCGCAGCAGGCGGTGAATGCCGCCGAAGTGATCATCGATGCCGCCAATTTCGCCACCAAGGGCCCTTCGGGTACTTTCCGGCTGGGGGCCAGCCATACGCTGGGTCCCTATGCGCTGCCCTGGATATTGCCGGAAGTGCATGAGAAATATCGTGGCGTGAAGTTTTTCGTGAGGGAAGAGGTGCCTGACAAGCTGGCGGAAGGCCTGTACAGCGGGCGCTACGACCTGATCCTGACCACGCTGCCACTGAAGGATGAAGGCATCACTGTGATGCCGTTGTTCCGCGAGCCCCTGTATCTGGTCATGAACCGGGCACACCCCCTGGCCAAGAGCCGCAGCATCAGGGGTGACCAGCTGGCCAATGTGGAAATCCTTACCCTGGAAGAACATCATCTCCTGTACCGACAGGTCGAGGACATCTGCAAGCAGTTCAATGCACGCATCTTGCGCGATTACGAAGGCACCAGTCTCGACTCGATTCGGCAGATGGTGCACATGGAGATGGGTATCGCCTTCCTGCCGGCACTGTATATTCGTTCGGAGATCGTCGACCGGGACGAGTTGCGGGTGAAAAGCGTCGCCGGTGAACATATCAACCGAGTGCATGCGCTGGCCTGGCGTGACACATCCCCGCTACGGACGTTCTACAGGGATCTGGGCGATTTTTTCCAGACGATCATCCGGCAGAAATTCGGCAAGGACGTGGAGATGCTTTGATATCGCTCAGCCCAGGTAAATGGCGGGCAAAAAAAAGGCCCCTGGGGGCAGGGGCCTGAATGAATCAGAGACTAGGGGGGTCTCCTAAAAGGGAAATAATGGTTTCACTATCATCAAAGGGGGGAAAATGATATTGACCATCACTCCAGGTAATGCATTCACTGTGCCAACTTTTTCCAGAACACGTATCTCATTGTAATTAACAAGGAAATTAATTTATAGACGACAGATTCCCCGGCGCCAGGAGAGCCAGGTGCACCCAATTGATGCACCCGGTTGGTGCAATGCACAATCGCTTGATCCATCAGGAGGCACCAACCTATGCCGGGTCGACCTGGAATTAGTTGAAGGTGCCGGGACAGGATTTCGGGCCTGATATTTCTATAAAAGGATGCGGCTTTTTAGTACCATAGCCGCTTCTGTTTTCCCGGTCGCCAGGGGTATTTTTGTCAGCGATGCTAACCTTGCGTGGAGCACCAGCCCTTTCTGCATTTTCCCGCCAGAAGCTGCTCCAGAACATCCAGTCCGCCCTTCCTGCCATCACCTCCATACACGCCTGGTATACCCATTTTGCCGACCTGTCTGCGGATCTTTCCGATCCTGAACGGGTCCTCCTGGACAGGTTGCTGACCTACGGCCCTCGCCTTGATGAGGAATCCGAAGGTTTACACGCTCGCCTGTACCTGGTCACACCCCGTCCCGGCACCATTTCGCCCTGGTCCAGCAAGGCTACGGACATTGCCCGCAATTGCGGCCTGGCCAAGTTGAAACGTGTCGAACGCGGCATTGCCTACCTGGTGGAAGCTGCCGGCGATTACGACGAAGGCGTCCTGAAGAGCCTGCTGCATGACCGCATGACCCAGGCAGTGCTTTCTTCCACCGAGGAGGCGGCTGTCCTGTTCAGTGAGGCGAGTCCCGGCAGCATGGCCAGCGTGGACATTCTGGGCGGTGGCAAACAGGCCCTGGTGGATGCCAATACCGGCATGGGCCTGGCCCTGGCCGAGGACGAGATTGACTACCTGGTGGCCAGTTTCACTGAACTGGGCCGCAACCCCAACGATATCGAACTGATGATGTTCGCCCAGGCCAACTCGGAACACTGCCGGCACAAGATATTCAATGCCACCTGGACCCTGGACGGACGCACCCAGCCGCACTCCCTGTTTGCCATGATCCGCAATACCCATGAATGCAACAGCGAGGGAATTCTCTCGGCGTACAAGGATAATGCCGCTGTCTTCGAGGGCTTTACCGCGGGCCGTTTTTTTCCGGATCCGGGCTCAAGGCAGTTCACCTACCATCATGAGCCCATCCACATCCTCGTCAAGGTGGAAACCCACAATCACCCGACCGCCATCGCGCCCTATCCCGGGGCATCCACGGGTTCAGGCGGTGAGATTCGGGACGAGGGCGCCACCGGTATTGGCGGCAAGCCCAAGGCCGGCCTGACCGGGTTCACCGTATCAAACCTGAAGATACCCGGGTTCACCCAGCCCTGGGAGTGCGATTACGGCAAACCGTCACATATCGTGTCCGCTCTCGACATCATGATCGAGGGGCCTTTGGGCGGTGCCGCCTTCAATAACGAGTACGGGCGGCCAAACCTGTGCGGCTATTTCCGCACGTACGAGGAAAGCGCTCCTGACGGCGTACGCGGATACCACAAGCCCATCATGATTGCCGGCGGCGTGGGCAATATCCGTGCGGGGCACGTGCAGAAAAAAGACATTCCTGTGGGGGCGAAGCTGGTGGTCCTGGGCGGTCCGGCCATGCTCATCGGCCTGGGTGGTGGTGCGGCGTCGTCAATGGCGTCCGGCGCCAGCAGTCAAGACCTGGATTTCGCCTCCGTGCAGCGTGACAACGCGGAAATGGAACGGCGCTGCCAGGAAGTCATCGACCAGTGCTGGGCCCTGGGAGACGCCAATCCTATCAGCTTCATACATGACGTAGGCGCCGGCGGCCTGTCCAATGCGCTGCCGGAGCTGGTCAAGGACGGCGACCGGGGTGGTCGTTTCCACCTGCGGGATATTCCCAATGCCGAGCCGGGCATGTCGCCCATGGAAATCTGGTGCAACGAAGCCCAGGAGCGTTATGTACTGGCCGTTCCAGAACAGCATCTCGATACATTTACCGCCATCTGCAGGCGCGAACGGTGCCCCTTTGCCGTGGTGGGTGAAGCTACTGAAGCACAGCACCTGTCCCTGGAAGACAGCCATTTCGGCAACAAGCCGATCGATTTGCCCATGTCGGTGCTGTTTGGCAAGCCGCCGCGCATGCATCGTGACGCGAAAGCCCGGATCAGCGAGCTGGAGCCCTTTGATCTCGCCGGAATCGACATTGCCGATGCCGTCGAGCGCGTGCTGCATCTGCCGACAGTCGGCAGCAAGAGTTTCCTGGTCACCATCGGCGACCGCTGCATCACCGGGCTGGTGGCGCGTGACCAGATGGTCGGACCCTGGCAGGTGCCCGTGGCGGATGCCGCCGTAACTGCCATGTCCTATGACAGTTATTACGGCGAGGCCATGGCCATGGGAGAGCGTACGCCGCTGGCACTCATCGATGCCCCGGCTTCCGGCCGCATGGCCATTGCCGAGGCAGTAACCAATATTGCCTGCTCCCGTATCGGTAAAATCAGCGACATCCGCCTGTCGGCAAACTGGATGGCGCCCGCCGGTTATCCCGGTGCAGACAAGAATCTTTATGAAACCGTGAAAGCCGTCGGCTTGGAGCTGTGTCCGGAACTCGGCATTACCATACCGGTAGGCAAGGATTCGATGTCCATGCGCACTGTCTGGGAAGAAGACGGTGTGGAAAAGAGCGTTACGGCACCGCTGTCCCTGATCATATCCGCGTTTGCTCCTGTCCAGGATATTCGCAAGACCCTGACGCCACAACTGCGGCTGGACAAGGGGCCTTCCAGGCTGGTGTTGCTGGACCTTGGCCTGGGCTCAAACCGCATGGGTGGCTCGGCGCTGGCCCAGGTGTACAACAGGATCGGGCGCGAGGCGCCGGACGTATATTTATATGGATCGTTAATGCATTCTGCTCCATACTTACAGGAAGATCCAAGGATCACTGTGTGGGCGCAACTGTATTCAGCGGCAGTAAAGAACTTGATGGATGCATCAGAACGCGCCAGATACTCTGGCTCAGGATTAACACTTAAAGTGAGAGGTTTAGGATGAGTTTTTCCAACTATTTAGAGACTGAGTTACTCGACCACGTCTTTACGAACACTGCGTACACGGCGCCATCGACGCTGTATTTGGCGCTTTTCACGAGCAATCCAGCCGAGGATGGCAGTGGAACTGAGGTCACAACATCTGGAACGGCGTATGCACGTCAGACTGTGACATTTAGCGTATCTGGCAACACTGCGACGACTGACGCGGCAGTTGAGTTTCCTACAGCGACCGCAAACTACGGCACAGTGAGTCACGTTGGCATTTACGACGCATCGAGCGCTGGCAATTTGATCGCTTATGCGGCACTAACGACATCAAAGGCTATTGAGACTGGCGACGTGTTTCGTGTACCAGCCGGAGACTTAGATATCACGCTTGATTAAGGATTAACATG
>JALRBG010000015.1 GCA_023257855.1 Pseudomonadales bacterium
GCACCGACTGGACCATATACCCGACGGACTCCTCAACTGCACTGCCTCCGAGGTAGCCGGCATCATTGCCGATACCACGTTGATCGAGCTGCCGGGCGATCGCGCGCCCCCCCCTGTTCCTGTCCGTGCTCGTGCATGGCAACGAGCCCACCGGCCTCGCCGTGGCGCAAAACATCATGAAAAAATATGCTGACGGCTCTCTGCCCCGGTCCATGCTACTGTTCATCGGCAATGTAAAGGCGGCCGCAGAGGGCAAACGCCGGCTCGATGGCCAGCCCGACTACAACCGGATCTGGCTGGAGGGACGCATCGACAACGAAAGCGACATTCACCTGGAAATCGCCGCACTGCTCCATGAAATGGCGCGTCGGCCCCTATTCGCTTCGATCGATATCCACAACAACACGGGTATCAACCCGCACTACGCCTGCATCAATCGCCTGGAGCCCGCCTTCCTCAACCTGGCCAGGCGTTTCTCGCGCACGGTGATCTATTTCGTGAGACCGAGCGGCGTGCAGAGCAAGGCCTTTTCCCATTTATGCCCGGCCGTCACCCTGGAATGCGGGAAGGTGGGGGACGAATACGGCATCCAGCGTGCCACGGCCTTCGTCGATGAAATCCTGAACAGCGATGCCATTGCACAGGCTCCCGTCGCCGACGAGGACATCGATCTCTTCCATACCACGGCTGTGGTGAAAGTGCCCGATTCCATCTCCCTGAGTTTTGACGGCGGCCCGGCAAACATCCGCTTCTTCCAGGGCATCGAGAGCCTCAACTTCGAGGAAATTCCGGCGCACACGACCCTGGCTCAACTGGAAAACGGCGTCACGGCACCGTTGCTGGTGATGGATGAGGACGGGGAGAACATTACGGGAGATATCTTCAGCGTGGAGTATGGCGCGCTGCGCAACAACAAGCCGCTGATACCATCCATGCTGACGCTGGATGAAAAGGTGATCCGCCAGGATTGCCTGTGTTACGTGATGGAGAGATACCGGATTGCCATGGGCGAGAAATTCACCACCGATGACAAGCCGGTATGGACAACGGGCGGTAGCGGCTAGGCGCTAAACCAGCAGTCTTTCGCGGAATTCGCCGCGCATGCAGTGATTTGACGCCATCGACGCCGAGTAGGCACCGGCATTGATCAGCACCAGGTAATCCTCGTCACGCATGTCCGGCAGCATGGCATTTTCATACCACACGTCCAGCGCCTCGTTGATGTTGCCGACCACGTGACAGGGATTTAACGCCTCGCCGCGGTAATACAGCGGCACCGGCTGGAACGGCAGGCTGTAATGGGCCGGTTCCGGTGCGATATTGAAGCCTGCGTCGACCCCCAGGAACAGCACGTCGCGCTTTTTCTCCAGGTAGGTCTTTTCCAGCAGCAGGAGGCCGGCATCCTTCATGACGTAATCGCCGGGCTCAATTTCCACGTGCAGGCCGCTGTCGCCGAACTGGCGCTTGAGCACGGCTGCCCACAGGTCCAGGTCCAGCGGTTCATCAGCACTGACGTGGGGCACGCCGAGACCGCCGCCGACATTGACACGCGTCACGGACGGGCACTGCTCGACGAACCATTTGCATTCACCGATGATGCTTTCCCAGATGGGGATCTGGGCATT
This sequence comes from Pseudomonadales bacterium, assembly GCA_023257855.1. GTDB lineage: Bacteria > Pseudomonadota > Gammaproteobacteria > Pseudomonadales > Pseudohongiellaceae > Eutrophocola. The sequence continues at coordinate 1,626 of JALRBG010000015.1, forward strand.
CAGGTAGCCGCAGCCGGTGTGAAAATGAATCTTGGTGACTTCCATGCCGTAGTCCTTCGCTACCGCGAGGGCTTCATGGAACTGCTCTTTGTAGATGCCGAACTTGGTGGTGACATTGCCGGCGTACTGCAGCTTGGTGTTGCCCTGCCGGCTGATGCCCAGGCCCGGGTTCACGCGAATACCGATCTCGCTGCCGGAAAACATCTCGCCCCACTGGTGGATGCCGTGGATGGAATCGGCATCGAAGAACAGGCCGGGGTAGCGCGACAGGCGGTCGAAATCCTTGCGTGACAGGCTGCCCGCGGTAAAGGAAATTTCCCGGGGCTCGAAGCCGCAGCTTACGGCGTGGGCCACTTCCTGCGGCGAACAGGCATCGATCCCGCACAGGCCGGACTGCTTCATCGCCGCCAGCAGTGGTGCAAAGCGGTTGGCTTTCATGGCGTACAGGATGGTGCTGCGGCCTTTGAGGCCGGCACGATCCAGCGCATCACGCAGGCGCCCGAGGTTCTGCTTCACGCGTGGCATCGAATACACGAAACCGGGCGTACCAATTTCCCAGACAAGATCCGCGACGTTGTTACCGGCAAAGACAAGCTCACCGTTCCGGTAGCAGAGGTCGTCCCTCTGCCACCAGTCCAGTTCGCCTTTCTTTGTTTGAGTGCTCGCGTCCCTGTTAATGCGTGTGGACGTGTTCATGGCTCTCGATGATTATCTGGTGCGGTTGTTCCTTGCGGCCGGTGATCCAGCCACGACACTTTTCGCTGCCACAGCAACAGGCAAACTGCCTGAAAAGGACATCCTCGGTCTCGGCGTAGTCCATGTACAGGTAGTCGTTAGCCTTGATGGGTTTCAGGGCGGTCAACGTCTTCTTGCGCATGTTCAGGGACACGTTGGGGTCGCAGGAATGCAGAAGGTAACCCGTGAAGTACGGATCGAACATATGCCTTCTTTTGGAAATCTGCAGGGTGTGCTGCCGAATGTCAGATACCACCTCTCCAGCCACGATGGCCAGCAGGTCGCCTGGTTCAAAACTTCTGTAAGTAATAACGCCATGGCCGTTTTTGTGGTCCTTGGCGATGACTGCAAAATCACTGGCTTGCGGGAACAAGGGATTATTCCCAAAAGAAAGTGGATAAAGCATCCTTTTTGATCTCCAAAATAAAGTGTATTGAAAAAGAAAAACGACCTGTTTCTGGGGTGCAGAAATGCAGGTCGTTTTCACGCGCTTTATACTCTTGCTTGGGGGGTCGCACAAGAATTTTTTACGCTTGGGACAAAGTTTTTTTCGGGGCCTGCAGGCACCATCACAGTGCGGGAAGTCCCGTGAATTTGCGGGGGAAAACGCGTTTCTGCCTACGGGGGTGCGCGTAGAGGCCCTCAGGAGTCGCTGGAGCGCTTAAAGCGCTTGGCAGTACCCCACCATCCTGCCAGCAGCGAGCCCGACAGATTGTGCCAGAGGCTGAAGACGGCGCCCGGCAGGGCGGCGGCAGCGGAATAGAACTTGGCGGCCAGGGCAACCCCCAGGCCGGAGTTCTGCATCCCCACTTCGATGGCGATGGTCCGGCATGTGGCTTCGTCGTAGCGCAGGAGTCTGCACAGACCGTAGGCGCTGCCAATGCCGCACAGGTTGTGCAGGATGACGGCAACCAGGACGGCAGCGCCCATGACAGCCATGTTGCCGCTGTTCAGGGCTACCACGATGCCGATGATGAAGACGATAGCGATGACCGACACCGCCGGAAAAAAGGCTTCGAATGCGCGCAGCCGCTCCCCGAGCCAGGTATTGATGGCAAGGCCGGCTGCCACTGGCACGATCACGATCTGCAGGATGCTCAGCATCATTTCCAGGATGGGCACATCGATTGCCTGCCCGAGGTATATCCAGGCCAGCAGCGGCGTGGCCGCCACCGACAGCAGCGTGGATACCAGGGTCAGGGCGATGGACAGCGCCAGGTCGCCCCTGGCCAGGTAGCAGATGACGTTCGAGGCCGTGCCGCCTGGGCAGCAACCCACCAGGACCAGGCCGATGACCAGTTCCCTGTCTGCAAGCAGCAGGTTGGCGATCAGGAATGCGACCAGAGGCATCAACAGGAATTGCATGCCGGTGCCCACCAGGATTTTCAGCGGCCGCCGGAACACGCTGTTGAAACTGTCCAGGGTCAGCGTGAGGCCCATAGCGAACATGATCAGGGTCAGCAGCGGCACGATGGCGCCCGACATCGGCGTGAACAGGCCGGGCATGAGATACGCCAGGATTGCAGCGAGGATGGCGAGCAGGGGGAACAGGGAGGTAATGCGTGTCATGCGTTGCCGTCTGGTGTTTTCCCGCACTGTAAACCGATGCCGCGGGTAATGCCAATCGGGCGTATACTTGTCCGATGATTTATTCAGGGGGTTGCTTCTGCGGGAAGATCCGGTACCAGTTCTCGGATGGTGAGTACCTGGTGGCCAATTGTCACTGCACCATATGCCGGAAGACCAGTGCCGCACCTTTCGTCACCTGGGTGATCATGCCCAGGGAGAGGTTCGCGTTTACCGCGGGCGAACCCGGCATTCTGGAATCCTCGAGCAAAGGCCGGCGTCTCTTTTGCCGCGACTGTGGTACGCCACTCGTGTTTGCGTCGAATGAACGCAACCACAAGATCGATGTAACTACCTGCAGCCTGGACGAACCGGAAGCATGGCCGCCAACCGAGGACGCCTACACCGACACGCGACTTGCCTGGCTGACCCACAGTGGGACATGAGCAACCATGCTGACGTTGCTTTTCAGTATCAGTATTGCCGGAATGGCGGAATTTGAAAAAAGGCGCAGCTGGCTGTGGGGATCGCTCTGTTTCCTGGTCTCGGCGCTTATCCAGACCTTCGTGGTATC
>JALRBG010000036.1 GCA_023257855.1 Pseudomonadales bacterium
GGACCGTTACCACATGAGAATACACAGGACCTTGAAAAAATCACTGCTCTTCATCGTCTTTCTGCTGACTGCTGGCATCTGGCAGCTGGCATCTGCGCAGTCGGCTAATGCAAGGTACACCGATCTCCTGGCCCGCCTGAACGTCCTGAAAGCCGAGGCAACCTACGTCGAGGACATCAACGCCATCACCCGCCTCGGCCGCGCCTTCGGCTACTACATCGACAAGGGTTACTTCGGCGAAGCCGCCAACCTGTTCACCGACGACGGCCGCCTCATGTACGGCATGGACGGCGTCTACATCGGCCAGGACCGCATCCAGGAACTGCTGACCCGCCAGGGCGGCGGCTCCATGAACGCCGGCCCGGGCCTGCCCTTCGGCCGCTTCAACATGCACATGCAGCTGCAGCCGCTGGTCACCATCAGTGACGACGGCATGAGCGCCAACGCGCGCTGGCGCGAATGGTCATTGCTGGGCAATTACAAGGACAAGGCGGAGTGGGGCGACGCCATCCAGGAAAACACCTACATCAAGGAAGACGGCGTGTGGAAGATCCAGGAGATGCGCGTGTTCCTCAACTTCATCGCGCCCTACCAGGGCGGCTGGGCGGCCATGGAAAAAGTGCCGCGCAACTGGCGCACGCCGGTGGGCGAGGACTTCCGCGCCGATGAACGCTCGCCGGTCAGCTACCGGCCCTTCCCGGAAATCCATGTACCTGAATTCCACTATGCCAATAACCTGACCTCCATCCAGGCTCCGCCCCCCATTCAACCCAAGCGGCGATTGCGCGACGCCTTTGGCAGTTTTGAAGTGCGTGTGGACCAGGAAGAAATCAAACTCGCGCGCCAGCACAGCCTGCGCGCCGTGGAAAACCTGCAGGCCATGTACGGCTACTACTTCGATAAGGGATTGTGGACCGAGGCCGCGAGCCTCTTCACCGACGACGGCACCTGGGAGTTCGGCCAGATGGGCGTCTACCAGGGCAAGCAAAGCATCGCCCGCGGCATGAGCGTGCTGGGCCCGGAAGGCCTGCAGGAAGGCCAGCTCAACAACTTTCCCATGCTGCAGCCGGTGATCCACGTGTCCGAGGACAACAGCCGCGCCTGGGGCCGCTTTCGCAGCGACGTCATGCGCTCGGTGGACGGCCCGGACGGCATGAAAGGGCAGTGGGGCGGCGGCCTGTACGAAAACGAATACGTGAACGACAACGGCACCTGGAAAATCGCCAAGCAGCATTACTGGGTGACCTTCTGGGGCGACTACGACAAGGGCTGGACCGGCGAGGGCATCATCCCCGTCGAAACCATGAGCAGCACCATCCGCCCGGACGCGCCACCTACGGTGGAATACGAGTCATTCCCCAACACCTACATCGTGCCGTTCCACTACAACAACCCCGTCACCGGCGAACCTCACCGTGACATGGAAAGACTGGCCGCCGACAAAGCCGCTGGCAAGAACGTGAGGTAAACAAATGAATATTTCCCTGAGACAGTACATGCAAGCAATCTGGAAAAAATCACTGCTGGTTAAAGTGTTGTCCCTTTCCTCTTTCCTCTTTCCTCTTTCCTCTTTCCTCTGCCGTGGTCCTCGCACAATCGCCAGCGGAGCTACGAGCTCT
>JALRBG010000068.1 GCA_023257855.1 Pseudomonadales bacterium
GCCGCGCACCATGGCATGCAGCTTCATCCCCGGGTTGGCAAAGGCGCTTTGCACATACCCCATGGCGATTGGCGCGTTCACGCTGGGCCCGAAGCCGCCGCTGGTGACCTGCCCGACCTGGGCGCCGTTCGCATCCACCAGTTCGGCGCCGTCACGCACCGGTGCCTTGCCATCGATGCTGAGCCCGACGCGTTTTTGCGTCGTGCCATCGGCCAATTCCTGCAGCACGATGTCGGCGCCGGGAAAACCGCCGGGCCGTCTGCCGTTCGCCCGCCGGGCCTTGCTGATGCTCCACGCCAGCGCTGCACTGACCGGCGTGGTGGATTCGCTCAGTTCGTGACCGTAGAGGCAAAGGCCGGCTTCCAGCCGCAGCGTGTCGCGGGCGCCAAGACCCACCGGTTTTACATCGGGATGATCCAGCAGTTGCCGGGCAAATGCCTCGGCCTGTGCGGCCGGCAGGGAAATCTCGAAGCCGTCCTCGCCGGTGTAACCGGAGCGGGTGATATACAGGGAGTAATCCTGCAACTGTGCGGAACAGCCGTGCATGAAAGACAGGGCTGCTGCGCCAGGCAAAATGGCGGACAGCACGGCTGCGGCCCGCGGACCCTGCAGTGCCAGCAAGGCCTGCTGATCGCGGTACTCGATATCGAGACCCTGCAGGTTCCTGTGCAACCAGGCCAGGTCGGATTCCTTGCACGCGGCGTTGACCACCAGCATGAAGGCATCGCTGGCCAGGCGGCAGATCATGAGGTCGTCGAGAATGCCGCCGTGGTCATTGGTAAACAGGGCATAGGTCTGCTTGTTGACGGGCAGCTCGACGAGATCGACCGGCACCAGGGTTTCCAGTTTCAGCGCCGCGTCTTCGCCACTGACGAGCACCTGGCCCATGTGGGAGACATCGAACAGACCGGCCGCAGCGCGGGTGTGCAGGTGCTCGGCCTTCACGCCCTCGTACTGCACCGGCATGCTGTAACCGGCGAACGGCACCATGCGGGCTTCCAGGGCAAGGTGCAGGTCATGCAGGGGGGTGATCTTGAGGTCGTCCGGAATGCTGACAGCCATGGATGGGTACGTCTGATTCTGCAGGTTAGGCGCGCTATTATAGACCAGTGCTGCAATTATCAGGAAAGCATACAAATTTGGCCTGGAAACAAGTATGTTAGGCCTCCTGAATTCGGGCACAAACCAGCAAAAACCACAGACACCGACCAGGGAGCCCGCCCTGACCAACTTATTGCTGGTCCGGCATTTTAAAGTGCCGGATCAGTAGCGGCACAGGGAGGTGCCGCCGCCGGACGCAGACCGGCGCGAGCCTGCGAAATACCAGCAGATTCGCACATCTGCGCCAGTATTTCGCAGGCGACCATTAAATAGTGCAGGACGCACTATTTAATGATCTGGTAAACAAGAGGAGTAAAACCATGAATAACGACGCGTACAAGGCCGGCCGGGACATTGCCGTGAAAATGTGGGGCGAGGAAGTGGCCGCGGCCCGTGAATCACGCGCCACGCCGTTTAACCGTCCCTTCGAGGATCTGGTGACCAAGTACTGTTTCGGGGTATTTACCTGGTTTTAAAAACTCAGAATATTTGTCCATTACGTAAGCTTTTGAAAGATTACCCTCGTTATACATATCACTCATTACCAAACCGGTAAAATGTACTATATGAGCTTTGATCTTTTCTTGAATGGACTTGGTTGCTTCAGCTTGAGTAGAATCAGTAGTAG
>JALRBG010000113.1 GCA_023257855.1 Pseudomonadales bacterium
TAATATAACTCAAGAGGTTTAAATTTACAATTTATAAAAGATCCACCGCATCGGCATTGCAACCCGGTGCATGACAGAAATGAACACTCGCTCCTGCCAGTGCATCGATGTCGATATGGTCAGTGCCGCTGGTGGCGCTGCCGACGAAACGCAGGGAAGAACCTTCGAGAAGTGCCGCATCGACGCGTGTTACCGTCCTGACCAGCAAAGCGTCCGCATTCCGGAGATCTTCCGGCCGGATATCTCTTCCGGGGATCAGTGCAAGTTCACCAAAACGGGTGAATGCCGCTTCAACTCCTGGAATATCCTTGTCGGCGACGATTTTCATGGTCCGGAACAATGCTGCCTGGGGCCCAGCTCAGCTTTCCGTGGACTTGCGAATGCAATAGCGGAATGTTTTCCCGTCCTCGGATGAACTGATCAGCTCATGGCCCAGGAAATGGCAAAATTTTGGCACATCTCGCGTGGTCGATGGATCCGTGGCAATCAGGACAAGCACTTCGCCGCCACCGATCTCACGAATTTTTTTATGCAGGAGCATGACCGGTTCAGGGCAAAACAGGCCGCGGGCATCCAGCAGGTGTTCGGTATTGTTATCCTTGTCCGCATCCATGTCATTGCCCGCCGGTTAACACCAGTCCGGTTTACAGGTTGATGACATTGATCCGGTCTCCGGCCGAAGCGGCTTCCTCGCGCTGCTCCTCAAGAGAGTGAAAATCGTACAGACCGATGTCCAGCAGGTGTGACGGGGCGACGTTGGTAATGCTCTTGAACAGGACGTCTAGGCGTCCGGGGTACTGTCTCCCCCAGTCATTCAGCATTTTCTTGATTTCCTGCCGCTGCATGTTTTCCTGGGTGCCGCACAGGTTGCAGGGGATGATCGGGAACTGCTTGAGTTCGGCGAACCTGGCGATCTCCTCCTCCTTGCAGTACGCCAGCGGGCGAATAACGATGTGCTTCCTGTCATCACTCAGCAATTTGGGCGGCATGGTCTTCATTTTTCCGCCGAAAAACATGTTGAGGAACAGGGTTTCCATAATATCGTTGCGATGATGCCCCAGGGCGATCTTGGTCGCGCCGATCTTTTCGGCAAAAGCATACAGGTTGCCGCGGCGCAGCCTGGAGCAAAGCCCGCAGTAGGTTTTGCCGGGCTCGGTCTTTTCCAGCACGATGGAATACGTGTCTTTCTCCAGGATATGGAAATCGACACCTATCGATGACAGGTATTCGGGCAGCACGTGTTCCGGGAACCCGGGCTGTTTCTGGTCGAGGTTGACCGCTACCAGGTCAAAGCGAATCGGCGCATGCTTTTGCATATTGAGCAGGATGTCCAGCATGACGTACGAGTCCTTGCCCCCGGACAGGCACGCCATCACCAGGTCGCCGTCGCTGATCATGTTATAGTCGGCAATGGCCCGCCCTGTCTCCCCCCGCAGATTCTTCTGCAGGCGGCTCAAGTTAAAGGCTTTTTTGCGAATATCGGTCATCGGGTGTTGTGGTCTGGCGAAAAGGTCGACAGTATAATTCCTGCCATGTGTAATTGCCATTGAGGGCCTGCATGCCTGTCTCTGCCCCTGTTTCTGCCGCCGTTCGTGTCCTGCTGGGCGTGTTTTGCCTGTGTTTCTTCAATGCCGCAGGCGCCCAGTATGAAAACCAGGCCGTCATCCTCCAGTATCACCATGTCAGCACTTCCACGCCGCCGGTGACCAGCCTGAGCCCTGCGGCATTTGAAACCCACATGCGCTACCTGGCAGACAACGGTTTTACCGTTCTGCCGCTGGAGCAGGTGGTTTCCGCGCTGATGGAGGGTTCGCCACTGCCCGATCGAAGCGCTGTCATCACTTTCGATGACGGCTATACCTCCGTCTTCGAGGTCGCCTTGCCGGTACTGCGTCAATATGGCTGGCCTTTTACCGTCTTTGTAACGGCCGGCCTTGTCGGCAGCAATGACCGCCTCTATTCGACCTGGGACCAGATCAGGGCGATGGGTGAAGCAGGCGGGACGATCGCCAACCATACCGTCAGCCACCCCTACCTGCTGGAACGCACACTTGGCACGTCGGAAAGCGAGTGGCTCGATGGCGTACGACGGGAAATCCTTGATGCCGAGCGCATGATCGCAGAAGAGACCGGCCAGAATCATCGCCTGCTGGCTTACCCGTATGGCGAATACAATCCGCAAATACAGGCTTTGGTTCGTGAACTTGGTTTCACCGGCATTGCCCAGCATTCCGGACCAGTCAATGGCAGTTCAGATTTCACCGCCCTGCCGCGCTTCCCTTTTTCCGGTATTTACGCGTCCATGAATACCTACCCGACCAAGGTGCAAAGCCTGGCTTTTTCCCTGGATGCCATTCAGCCGGACAGCCCTGTCACCAATTCCTCGATGCCCGGCGCTACCCTGGATTTCAGCAACAGCCAGGAAGGCATCGACCAACTCGCATGCTTCAACAACAACGAACCCATCAGCGTTGTCACCGAGAACCGGCCTGAGAAAGTATTCAGAATAAGCACACATGTCGACAATCGCAGCCGCCGGTTCCGATACAACTGCACCGCACCCGGGCAGAATGGACGTTACTACTGGTATTCGATTCCGTGGGTCAATCCCGCCATTGCGGAATGATCAGAGGGCGTGATTATCCCGGGCAAGCAGGTTGTTCGAGTAAATCATGTTTTGCACTTCCTCGATGTAATCGAGTCCGCGTGAAGAGTAACTTTCCAGTCCGTCTGCCAGGGATACGCCATCAAGCGGTCGATTCTGCTGCCGCAACTGCTGCCTGATCCGGCGCAACATCTGGTAACTCGGGAAGGTATTGAGATTATGGATATAGGCCTGCACCGACTCCCCAACACTATCGAAACTTTTGACCTCGTGGATGGCACCCTGCCGGCGCCGGTTAGGCACAATTCCGCAGCCATCCGAGTAACACCACTGACCAAAGAAATTGTTGCCGTCCTGTGCAAAGCGGGACGTGCCCCAGGCCGATTCATTGGCGGCCTGCGCCAGCGCCAGTGAAGCGGGAATCTTGTCCACCCTTCTCAGCAGGACATTGAGAAACTCCATGCTGGTGAAATCATCAGCTTCCATCTCGTATTGCTCCGCCATGATGGACAGATAGCGCAAGTCACTGGCTGATACCGCCTCACCGGCGACCACCCTGTCCCGAATTTCCTGGATACGGTTGCGTTGCTGCATGATCTGGGCATTAACCTCGTCGATATAGGGTTCAACGAAATCAAAAAACTCCTGCTTCTTCAGATCGACATCCAGGATACTGCCAAAGTCGGGCATGATCACCGGCTCGGGGGCGATCTCAATTGGAATTTCAATGGGGGGTTCGATAATTTCCGTTCTGGTCAGAAACAACGCAGGCAGGAAAACGAGCAGCAGGATTAGGCAGTAGGTGATGGGTGGATTGGCTGATTTCCAGTCTGTCTTCATAGATTAGATGCTCGGGGCCAGCGCTGAAAATTCTAACACAGGAATTTGACCCGTATCAGCAACTATTCATTTCCGGTAACTGGCAAACGACCGCCCTTCATTCCTATATCTATATGTTTTTAAAGGTTTTCCCGGCACATGACGGAGATGCAGGCACTGCCTGGTGCCGCTCCCACTCCGCCGGCGCATACAGGTGCAGGGCCAATGCATGCACGGGGCCTGCAAGCTCATCCGCCACAACACGGTAAACGAGCTGGTGCCGCTTTACCGCATTCAAGCCTTCGAATCGGGATGAGGCCAGAACCAGTTTGAAATGGGATTCGCTCGCCGGACCGGCATGCATGTGGCTCTCGTTGATAAGTTCAAGATATACCGGCTGGAATGCCTCTGACACTTTGCTTTCGATGTCACTCGCGACGCTCACGACGACTCCATACTCCTTTTCTGCGACAATGACGCCCTGTTACAGGGAGTCAGCATGGTTATTGGCTGGTATCCGGGCCACATGAACAAGGCCCGGAAAGAGATTATACACGCACTGAAGAAGGTCCACGCCGTCCTGGAAGTGGTCGACGCGCGCCTGCCCTATTCCAGTGAAAATCCCCTGCTGCATGAACTGGCTGGAAACAAGCCAGCCCTGAAACTCCTGAATAAATCCGACCTGGCCGACCCCGAATTAAATCAGGTATGGCTGAAGTTTTATGCCGAACAGGGCATACCCGCCATGACGGTTTGCGGCAAGAACCCGGGCAACCTGCGGCAGCAGGTCATTCGCCATTTCTCGGCGCTGCAGGCCAGCAGAAGGCCGCCGTTTCGTATCATGGTGGTGGGCATCCCCAACGCCGGTAAATCGACACTCATCAATGTCCTGGCCGGCAGGAAAATTGCCAAGACAGGAAACGAGCCCGCCGTCACCAAGGGCCAGCAGCAGATCATGCTGGACGACAATATTGCCATTCTCGATACCCCTGGCATCCTCTGGCCGAAAATCGAAGACCAGGATTCAGCTTATCGCCTCGCGGTAACCGGCGCTATCAAGAACACGGCAATCGAATTCGAGGATATCGCCCTTTTCGCCATTGCCTTTCTCAAGAACCGCTACCCCGATGCGCTGCTCACTCGCTACCAGTTGGCATCAGTGGATGAAGAACCCGTGCAACTCCTGGAAGAGATCGGCAGACGGCGCGGCTGCCTGGTCAGAGGCGGAGTGGATTACACCAAGACCGGGGAAGTCCTGTTGAACGATCTGCGTTCCGGCAAACTCGGCCTGCTTACCCTGGAAACACCGGAAGATATTCCTACACCGGAACCACCCGCTGCGGACGACGAAATCACAGGCTGAACGCCGCCCTTCCGAGCACCAGCAAGGCAGACACCGCACACAGCCCAAGCAGGAAGGGGCGTGCGCTGTGCCGGTCGATCAGGCGCTGCAACGGACCGGAACAGCCCTTGCCGATAAGCACTCCTACGAACAGCATCAGGCTGTACAGCAGATCCTGCAGGTGGAAGCGGCCGACCACCGATAACGCTACCAGGGAAACCGCGCTACCCATGGCGAACAGTACCGAAAGGTTGGCACGCAATTCCGCTCCCCGGGCATTCTGGTATACAAGGGCCTGCGGGGGACCGCCGATCGACGAAATGGTGCTCATGAAACCCGCGGCTATGGTAGCGAAAAAAATATTGCGTGGTGTTACCTGTATGTTGGCATGGATGAGGCTCATCACAACT
>JALRBG010000176.1 GCA_023257855.1 Pseudomonadales bacterium
GAATACCCGCTTGCCATACCGCAGAGCTGCGATGCCTACGCCAGCGGCGAGTGGACCCCGGCCGACGAGCCCTGGCATTACTGCCGGCTGGTCGAGGTCGCGGAAACCCGGACGTCTATGTAGAGGTACGAGTAGGTCGGATGAGGCCTGAAAGGCCGACATCCGACATAGCAGACATGAAAAGTTCGGAAGGTAGGCCGGAAAAGACGCGAAGCGTCGTCATCCGGCATGGCGGCCACAGGCCGCCCTGTAAACACATTGAAACTTCAAGAAAGGTAAACAACATGAAAACCACGCTGATTAAATACTTCACCGGCGCCGCCATCCTGGCTGCCGCCGCATTGACCAGCCTGTCCGCCAGCGCCCAGGCCCCGGCGCTGCCGCCTTGCGGCCCCGCGGCGCAGCTGCCGGCCGAGTTCGCCGCCAACGTCGATGCCAACGCGCGCTGCTTCGAGCTGCGCATGTACACCGCCGATCCCGCCCGTGATGGCGAAGGCGATTTCGAGGGTGGCATCAATGAACTGCACCAGCGTTTCCGCGAAGAAGAAGTGGCGATCTTCGAGAAGCACGGCGCCGATGTGGTCGGTGTGTGGCAGGACAACGAGCGCCCCAACACCCTGATCTGGATGCTGGCCTACCGCGACCTGGCCCATCGCGACCAGGTGTGGGCGGATTTCGCCGCCGACCCGGCCTGGACGGCCCTGCGCACCAAGTACAATGTGCCGCTGCAGCGCCCACAGGTGTTTTACATGAGCGCCACCGACTATTCAGACCTGAAATAAATTCGAAGAGAGAGGTAGGTCGGATAAGATCCGAAGGATCGCATCCGACGCAGTAATCCGATTATGTCCAAATCTGTATACCAACCCGGCAGGCACTTCCTGCAAATCCCCGGTCCGTCCAACGTACCGGACCGCGTGTTGCGCGCCATGGCGCAGCCGGTGATCGACCACCGCGGCCCGGAGTTTCCGCTGCTCGCCAACCGTGTGCAGGAAAAGCTGCGTCAGGTCTTCAAGACCAGGCAGCCGGTGATCATCTATCCGGCGTCCGGCACCGGCGGCTGGGAATCATCCTTGCTCAACACCCTGTCGCCCGGCGACAAGGTGCTGGCCTTCGAAACCGGCCACTTCGCCACGCTGTGGAAGAACGTGGCGGTGAAGCTGGGCCTGGATGTGGATTTCGTCGGGGGCGACTGGCGCCACGGCGTCGACCTCGATGCGGTCGAGGCAAAACTGAAAGCCGACTCGGGCAAGGCCATCAAGGCGGTGTGCGCCGTGCACACGGAAACCTCCACCGGCATCAACAGCGATATAAAAGGCATACGCAAGGCCATCGACGCCGCCGGTCACCCGGCGCTGTACATGGTGGACGCGGTATCGTCGCTGGCCTGTTCCGATTTCCGTTTCGACGAGTGGGGCGTGGACGTGTGCGTGAGCGCCTCGCAGAAGGGTCTGATGCTGCCGCCGGGACTGTGCTTCAACGCGGTGAGCGAGAAAGCGCTGGCCGCCTCGAAAGAATCCATAGCGCACCATTCCTACTGGCGCTGGGACGAGATGCTCGCCAACAACGCGCGCGGCTACTTCCCGTACACGCCGGCCACCAATTTGCTGTACGGCCTGGACGAGGCACTGGATATGCTGGCCGAAGAAGGTCTCGACAACGTGTTTGCCCGTCACCGCCGCTTTGCCGGGGCAACGCGCGCGGCACTTGACGCCTGGAACCTGGAAAACCTGTGTCTCGACGACACCTCCTATTCCAACTCCACCACCGCCGTGCTGATGCCGGAGGGCCATGACGCCGACGCGTTGCGCGGCATTATCCTGGACACATTCAACATGTCGCTCGGCACCGGCCTCGGCAAGGTGAAGGGCAAGGTGTTTCGTATCGGCCACATCGGCGACTTCAACGACCTGTCGCTGGTCGGAACGCTGGGTGGCGTGGAAATGGGACTGGCGCTGGCCGGTGTGCCGCATAAAAAAGGCGGCGTGCGGGCAGCGATGGATTTCCTTGAAGGCAACGAAAAAGGGAAAAAGGGATAAAGGGAAAAAGGGCAGGCGGTTCGACGATACCGATCAAGGTGTAGGTCGGAAGAGTTCCACAGGGACGATATCCGACATGAAAGAGACAACAGACAAGGGGGATAACATGAACACAAAAATCGCAGCAGCATTAATACTGGCCGGCCTGGCATCCACCGCCGCCGCCCAGCAACCATCTTCCGTGTTCGATCGCGGCAACCACCTGCAGGCCTGGCAGGATGCCCGTTACGCGGACGTCATCGCGTCCTGCAACAACCCGCCCGCGAGCGTACGCCCGAACAACCCGATACCGCCCAACAACACCACGCCGCCGTTCCCGACGCTGCCGTTCTCCACCGCCATTCCCGGCGTCATCGACCACGGCAAGACCTGGACCACGGTGTGGTCCTGGAAGGGCAACAACGCCGACGGCCCGATCACGACGGATGACGGCAAGATCCTGTTCGCCAACAACGATGCCGGCAACATCATCGAGCAGCCTGTCGCCGTTGAGGTCGAACGCGATCTCACCGGGACGGCCGCCGTTGATCCACTTGGCCACCATGAGCCAACCGGATCCACCCGCCTGGCAGGGGTCGGTATCGGGGTTCATCGAGTTGAAG
>JALRBG010000342.1 GCA_023257855.1 Pseudomonadales bacterium
CTTCTTCGGGCGCAAGGACCGCACCGCATGAGCAACGTCGGCAGCCTGACCGGGGTGAAACGGGATTTACTGCAAATTGGCATCTTCGGCCTGGTCTACCTGCTGCTGGCGCTGGTGGTCAGCAACTCCTATTACCAGCTCATCATGACCATTGTGCCTATATGGGCGGTGATGGGCCTGTCCTGGAACCTGTTGTCCGGCTACAGCGGCCTCATCAGTTTCGGACATGCCGCCTTTTTCGGCCTGGGCGCCTACCTGGTGGCGCTGTGCTCGGTGGTGTGGGACCTCAACCCCTGGATTACCATCGTGCTGGCCACCCTCGCCGGCGCCGGCGCCGGTTTGCTGGTTGGCCTGCCCACCTTCCGGTTGCGCGGGCATTATTTTGCGCTCGCCATGCTCGCCTATCCGCTGGCCCTGTTGTACGTGTTCGAGTGGCTCGGTTACCAGGAAGTCGCGCTGCCCATGCATCGTGAGGCGCCGCTGACCTACATGCAGTTCGAAAACCCGGTGTATTACATCGTGACTGCGCTGGTCCTGCTGATGCTGGCGCTCGGGATCACGTCCGTGCTCTCCCATTCAAGATTCGGCATGTCGCTGCTGGCGATCAAGCTCGACGAGGATGCCGCGGAGGCGGCCGGCATTAATTCACTGTACTGGAAGCTGACCGCGATCACGATCAGTGGCGCCATCGCCGGCGCCGCCGGCGGTTTTTACGCGGTGGTTCTGCTGGTGGTCACGCCGCTGGCGGTATTCGGCATGCTGGTTTCCGCGCAGGCGCTTATCTTTGCCATGTTTGGTGGCGTTGGCACGCTGTGGGGACCTGTGCTCGGTGCCTTTATCCTGGTACCGCTCAGCGAGATTCTCTATGCCCGCTACGCGGCGGATTTCCCCGGCATCCAGGGCGTGATCTACGGTGTGGCCATCATTGCCGTCATCCTGTTCGCCCCGGAAGGCGTGCTGTGGAAACTGCGTGCGATGCGCAAACCCGGTACGTTCCGCATGCTGGGCTCGACCGCGAGCACCGCAGACTTCGGCGTCTCCGAGGAACTGCTGGTCGTGCCCCCTGTGCATGACGGCAAGTCGGTACTGGAAGTGACAGGGCTGGCGAAAGCCTTCGGTGGGCTGCAGGCCACCAGCGATCTGTCGTTTTCCGTCAGGGAAGGGGAGTTGCTGGGTATCATCGGTCCCAACGGCGCCGGCAAGACCACGCTGTTCAATTTGCTCAACGGCTTCCTGCAACCGGATCGCGGCGACATCGTGTTTCACGGCCAGTCGCTGAAACGGCAGCGGCCAAACCGCCGCTGCGCCGCCGGTATGGCGCGCACCTTCCAGGTGCCCAAGCCGTTCACGCACCTGTCGGTGCTCGACAATGTCGTGATCGGCGCCTATGTCCACACGCGGTCGAAGCTGGCAGCCAGCCGCCACGCCTCGGCGGCGATCCACCTGGTCGGTCTGCATGACCACCTCGACCTGCCGGCCGCCAACCTCACCAACAAGGAACTGCGGCTCATGGAGCTGGCCCGGGCGCTGGCGTCAAAACCCACGCTCATCCTGGTGGATGAAATCCTGGCCGGTCTCGACCCGCAGGCCATGCAGGACATGCTGGTGGTCCTGCGACGCGTGCGTCGACTGGGAATCACCATCATCATCATCGAGCACAGCATGCAGGCGATGGTGCAGCTGGTGGACCGTTTCATTGTGCTCGACCACGGCGCACTGCTTGCCGAAGGCAGTCCGGACAGCATCGTCAGGAACCCGGCAGTCATCGAAGCCTATCTTGGCAGGCAGTGGCGGCAAGAGGAGGCCGGAGATGAGTGATGCGCTCCTGCAGCTGGAATCCCTGTCAGCGGGATACGGTGGTGTAGACGTCCTGCGGGATGTCTCGCTTACGCTGGACCGCGGTGCGTTTGTCGCGGTGGTCGGTCCCAACGGGGCGGGCAAGAGTACGCTGTTCAAGACCATTTCGGGTCTCGTCATGGCCACGGCGGGCAGCATGAGCTGGCAGGGACAGGACCTGGGTAACGTGCAGGCGCCAAGGCGCGCCCACCTGGGTATCGCCCACGTACCGGAAGGGCGGCAGGTGTTCCCGACGTTGAGTGTCCTGGAAAACCTGGAGATGGGTGCGTTTGTGAATCGTGATCGTGCCGCCTTCCCGGAGTTCCTGGAAAAGATATTCACCTGGTTCCCGGTGCTGAAGGAGCGGAAGCGGCAGCCGGCCGGCACGCTGTCGGGTGGTGAGCAGCAGATGCTGGCCATTGGCCGGGGACTGGCAGCGGATCCTGCGATGCTCATGCTGGACGAGCCGTCCATGGGACTGGCGCCGGCCATCGCCGACGAGATATTCACCCGGCTCGTGGACATCCATCGCAGCAGCGACCTGGCTATCCTGCTGGTGGAGCAGCGTGTTGCGGAAGCCCTGCACTTTGCCGATTATGCCTACGTGCTGGAGGCGGGTCGTATCATACTGAGCGGCAAGCCGGCCGAGCTGAAGCACAACGACCGCATTCGCCAGGCCTACCTGGGCATGTGATTCGGAAAATCCCCGGCAAGCCCGTCAGTAGCCCCCGCAGGGAGCCCGAGGATTTTGGCAGAAATTTAATAAATGATTAAATATCAAAGAGATAGATTAAAAATGGGACAGGCCTGACAGTCTGGCATAATTTCTGCTCCAGTCCTGACAAGGAAGCCTGTACGCGCTTCACACATGCAACTCGATGCATTCAAATAAGCAGTATCCAGATAGATAATGAGTCCCGGCCACGGAGCCGGGCATCAAGGAGGGGACCATGAGCCAGAACAAATCCAGTGCAATCGTTATCGTGGGCGGCGGCAGTGCGGGCATCTCGGTGGCGAGCAGTTTGCTGAAACGACACGCGGATCTCGAGATCACAATCATCGATCCGGCCGCGGATCACTACTACCAGCCGGGATTCACCCTGGTCGGCAGTGGTGTCTTCAATGTGGCGCAGACGCGTCGTGACATGGCCAGCGTGATGCCGCGCCGGGTGCAGTGGCTGAAGGCTGCCGTGGCAACCTTCGATCCTGACAACAACACGGTGACTCTGGATAACGGCAGCGTGGTCACCTATGAGCAGCTGATCGTGTGTCCCGGACTGAAACTGGACTGGGACGGCGTCGAGGGCCTGCGCGACACCCTGGGCAAGAATGGGGTCACGTCGAATTACCTGCCGGAATATGCACCCTACACCTGGGAACTGGTGCAATCCCTAAAATCGGGCAAGGCTGTGTTCACCCAGCCACCGATGCCGATCAAGTGCGCGGGCGCCCCGCAAAAGGCGCTTTACCTGTCTGCCGATCACTGGCTCACCACCAACGCACTGAACAATATCGATGTCGCTTTTTACAACGCCGGCGGTGTACTGTTCGGTGTTGCCGATTACGTTCCGGCACTGCAGCGCTATATCGACAAGTATCACGTGACGCTGAACCTGGGCTACAACCTGGTGAAGGTGGACGGACCCGCAAAAACTGCCTGGTTTATCAGGACCGACAAGGATGGCAACAAGGAAACCGTGGAAACCACTTTTGACATGCTGCATGTATGTCCGCCGCAGAAAGCTCCGGATTTCATTCGCAGCAGCCCGCTGGCCGACCAGGCCGGCTGGGTCGATGTCGATCCCAATACCCTGAAACACAAGAAGTACGCCAATATCTGGGGCCTGGGTGATGTCACCAACAGTCCCAATGCGAAAACTGCCGCGGCCGTGCGCAAGCAGGCGCCGGTAGTGGCCTGCAACGTGCTCGATGATATCCGCAAGGGCGGCCAGGTTTACGGCTACGATGGCTATGGCGCCTGTCCGTTGACGGTGGAGAAGGGCAAGATCGTGCTTGCTGAATTCCGTTATGGCGGCAAGCTGTCACCGACCCTGCCGACGTGGCTGCTCAAGGGACCCCAGCCCACCTGGCTGGCCTGGTTCCTGAAGAAGGTGGTCATGCCGAAGTTGTACTGGGATGGCATGCTCAAGGGCAAGGAGACCCTGGTGTCGCCGCGCAAGTTGTCTGAAATCGACAGCTGAGCCATACCCGCGTGAAGGCGTCACATCACCTGAGAAAATATTTGCCCTGCATCGACTGGCTGCGTACCTATGATGCCAGGACGCTGAGCGACGACCTGGTGGCTGCGGTTATCCTCACCATCATGCTGGTGCCCCAGTCACTTGCATATGCTCTGCTGGCGGGCGTGCCCGCAGAGGTGGGCCTGTACGCCAGCATGCTGCCGCTGATGCTGTACACCGTGTTCGGCAGCAGCCGCACACTGGCGGTAGGGCCGGTTGCCGTGGCCTCCTTGATGACGGCATCGTCGATCGGCAGCCTGGGGCTGGCAACCCAGGCCGAATACCTGCAGGCTGCCATGCTCCTTGCCATGCTGTCAGGCCTGTTCCTGCTTATCCTCGGCATCCTGCGTTTCGGTTTCATGGCCAACTTCCTGTCGCATCCCGTGGTTTCTGGATTCATCACGGCGTCTGGCATCATCATCGCGCTCGGGCAGGTGCGCCACATCCTC
>JALRBG010000020.1 GCA_023257855.1 Pseudomonadales bacterium
CGTGTCACCCACATGCCACCAGCTCACTCCCTGGGCAACGTGATGGTGCAGTATGAAAATGCCAACGTGCTGCATCTCGGCGACCTGTACAGCCCGGAACGGTTCCCGGTAGTGGCCGGTGGCACTGTTGCCGGCTTCATCGAGGCAGACCAGATAGCCTTCGACATGGCGGATGACTCGACCAGGATCATTGCCGGCAACGGTGTGGTGACCACCAAGGCGGAACTTGGCACCTACCTCGGCATGGTGACAACGGTGAGGGACCGTGTCGGCAGGCTGGTTGCTGAAGGCAAGTCTCTCGAAGAGGTGATAGCGGCCAGGCCGGCGGCGGAGTTTGAAGGCACCTATGGCGACCCCGGCCGCTTTCTTCCGGCCGTGTACCAGGAACTGGCACCCAGGTAATCCTGCTCAGCGGTTCCCGGTGCGCACGGCGCGCTGCTTGTCGATATTCCATTCACGCTCCTTGATCGAAGCGCGCTTGTCATAGGTGTGCTTGCCCTTGGCCAGGGCAACCTGGCATTTCACCAGGTGATTTTTCCAGTACAGTTTCGTGCATACACACGTGTTGCCTTTCTGCTGGATTGCGGCAAAGATCTTGGCCAGTTCCTTTTTATGCATGAGCAGTTTGCGCGTACGGGTGGGATCTGCAATGACATGCGTGCTGGCAGTGTCGAGCGGATTGATCTGGGCGCCGAGCAGGTATGCCTCGCCATCCTTGATGATGACGTGACTGTCCACGAGTTGTACTTTCTTCTGGCGCAGGCTTTTCACCTCCCAGCCGGTCAGGGCCAGGCCGGCCTCGAAGCGATCACCCAGGAAGTAATCGTGGCTGGCTTTCTTGTTCACCACGATGGTGGTGTCGTCGGCCTTGTTCTTGGTTGCTTTTGCCATGGGCGCCATTATAGGGAGCGTCATGGCAGATGCCACTGTTTCTGGTACACTCGACTCCCGTTATTCGACAGCGATAAACAGCGAATAGGGGATTGTAAATGTCTGTATTGCGCGGGCAGTTCAGCTCAAGACTCGGGTTCATCCTGGCATCAGCCGGTTCCGCAGTGGGTATCGGCAACCTGGTCGGTTTTCCCGTCATGGCTTCCAAGAATGGCGGTGCAGCTTTTCTCCTGATCTACATCTTCTTCATTGCCTTTGTCTGCTTTCCCGTCATGCTGGCTGAAATCTCCATGGGCAGGGCATCGCAAAAAAGTCCCGTTGGTGCATTCTCCAACCTTTCGGATGGCGACAAGGCGTGGCGCATGGTGGGTGGTCTCGCCATACTGACCCCGTTCATGATCGCCGTTTTTTATACCGTCATCACGGTGTGGATTCTCATCTACATGCTGCAGTCGGCCATGGGTAACCTGGAAACGCTCGCTGACCCGGCCACGTTCGGAGCGACGGTCGGTTCGCCCGTGGTCTTTGCCTACCTTGTGGGCCTGCTGGCGCTGCTGTTTTTCATTCTTGCCCATGGAGTGCAGGGCGGTATCGAAAGGGCGGCCCGGGTCATGATGCCCACGCTGATCGTCATGCTGCTGGCAATGATTGCTTTCGTGTTGACCTTCGATAACGCCTCGGCGGGGTTGTCCTTCTATCTCGTACCCGATTTCAGCAAGATTGACAGCGGGGTGATCAATTCGGCACTCAACCATGGCTTCTTTTCACTATCGCTGGGAATGGGCATTCTTATCACCTACGGCTCCTACCTCAACAAGAAGGAAAACATGGTCAGCGCCACGCGGTTTGTCGCTGTCGCCGACACGGGCGTGGCCCTGCTGGCGGGTCTGCTTGTCATCCCAGCGGTCTTTGCTGTTGATCCCGCGGTACAGGGGGATGATCTGTCAGACAGCAGCATCAGTTTGATGTTCAGCTACCTGCCGCACGTGTTCCTGGAGCTGCAGAACATCATCGGCTACTTTGGCGCCAGCCTGGTGGCTACCGTATTCTTCACGCTGGTGTTCTTCGCTGCGCTGACCTCGCTGGTGTCGATCACGGAAATTCCCATCGCCTACCTGATGGATGATAAAGACAAGTCGCGTCGTGATTCCATTACCTGGATTGCCGGACTGATGGTCATCTTCGTAATCATGGCGACCCTGTCTTTCGGCATGAGCGATTTCTTCACCGGCTTCATGCACTATGGCGGCCTGGACAAATCCTTCTTCGACCTCATCTACGATGTTTTCTACGAGACCATCCTGCCCCTGATCGGGTTCACCGTCTGCCTGTTCGTTTGCTACCGCTGGAAAAAACATCGCATGCACGAGGAAGTGTCCCTTCACGTGGATGGCTATTCCGGCTCCCTGCTCGAAAATTACGTCAGCATTTCACTGGGCACCTTCATTCCCGTGATTCTCCTGGCGGTATTCCTGAATAACGTCTCCCGCATCTACTTCGCCCATAACCTGTTCGGGTTCTGATGAGCATCATAGACCAGAGCGCGCTGCTACCGTATTCGGCAGGGCAGATGTTTGCCCTCGTCAATGACATCGAGGCTTACCCGGAATACATGGACGGGTGCATCGGTGCTGAAATTCTCGAGACAACCGGTAACCAGGTCACGGCGCGTCTCGACCTCGGCAAGGTGGGCCTGCGTTACAGCTTCACGACCCGCAACACCCTGGTGGAGCCGGAGTCGATGACAATGGCGCTGGTAGAAGGGCCGTTCCGGCATTTCGAAGCGACCTGGACCTTCAGGGCGCTCAATGAAAATGCCTGCAAGGTCAGCCTGAAGATGGAATTCGAATTCGCGACGGGCCTGGTTGATGCCGTCATGAAACGCCTGTTCGATACCACCAGTCGCAACCTGGTGAACGCGGTTTGCCAGCGGGCGCAAGAATGCTATGGCTAATACGGTCGCCACGCAGCCGATGATTGCAGTCGAGGTGGCCATTGCGTTGCCGGAGCGGCAGCAGATAGTCGAACTCGAGGTCCGGCAGGGCTGCACGGCCCTGGAAGCCGTGGCAGCGTCAGGCCTCAGGGAGAAATACCGTGACTACCTGCCTGAAGGCGACGACCTGGCGCTGGGTATTTTTTCACGGCCGCTTGACGGCATCATTCTGCCGCTGCCGGATGCCTACGTGCTGGCGGAGCACGATCGCGTGGAAATCTACCGTCCCCTTGAGAATGATCCCAAACAGGCCCGCATGGAAAGGGCAGCGAAGGCCAGGCGGCAGCAGAAAAGAAAATAAAAAGGGTCGGTCAGGGATTGACGGCTGAAATGTCGTTGCCTTGCTGGCTGCTTGATTCGCCGTCACTGTTGGCGGTACCGAACTGGTCGTTTTCGGGCGACTGCCTGAAATCCCCCGTGAAATGGGTCAGCTCGTTGTTTTCAAAGTACAGGGTCAGGCGTTCCTGCACGCGCTCACCACCACCGGGCTGGAAGCTGTAGAGGTAGTCCCAGCGATCCTGGTCGAAGGTGTCCTTGACCAGCGGGGTGCCCATGATGAAGTTGACCTGGCGCTTGGTCAGGCCCGGACGCAACTGGTCAACCATATCCTGGGTAATGATGTTGCCCTGTGGAATGTTGAGACGGTAGACGCCCGGGAACGCAAAGGATGTCACGCCACCGCAGCCACCCAGCAGTAGGGTGCTGGTCAGTGTCAGGAGCAGTGCTGAAATGGAGGCCAGTTTTGTCACGAACGTCGCGTCTGTTTGCTTGGTATGAATGTCTTAGCCAGATTGATTTGTTGGGCTGAAACACCGGGTTTCCGGGGCTTTCAACCTTTCACATAAAATCCGGAGAGGGCATAATACCTGAAACCGGCTGGAGATGTTAATAGCTTGAAAACCGCGGTTCAGATGCGGTTCAGAAAGGCCGGAACAGGCCAAGAGAAAGCAGAGATGAGTGGAGAGAACCAGGAATTACGCAAGGCTGGACTGAAAGTCACCCTGCCGCGCGTGAAGATCATGCAGATTCTGGAGTCGGCGGAATCACGCCATATGAGTGCCGAGGATGTCTACAAGGCGCTGCGTGACGCGGACGATGACGTGGGGCTGGCGACGGTTTACCGGGTACTGACCCAGTTCGAGGCCGCCGGGCTGGTAACCCGGCACCATTTCGAAGGCGGCCATTCCGTATTCGAAATGACGCCCGAAGACCACCATGACCACATCGTGTGCACCAAGTGCGGGAGGGTGGAAGAGTTTTATGACGAGGTGATCGAGAAGCAGCAGCGGGCACAGGCGGCAAAGTTCAACTTCACCATTTCCGATCACTCCCTGTATATCTACGGCCTGTGCGCCAACTGCCAGAAAGACTGATTTCAATCTCAAGCCAGTAATTCCCTGGCGTGGGCCAGGGATTTCTCGGAAAGTTCATCTCCACCCAGCATCCTGGCCACTTCCTCGACACGTTCCTCGTCACTGAGTTTATCCAGTTGCGTGGCCGTGGACTCCTTGTTCGAGGATTTACTTACATACAGATGGTGATGACCCTGGCTCGCCACCTGCGGCTGGTGGGTGACACACAGTACCTGGCCCCTGTCTCCCAGTGTGCGCAGCAGTTCACCCACGGCTTTGGCCACGCCGCCGCCGATACCCACATCCACTTCGTCGAACACGAGTGTGGGAATCGATGATGTTTGGGCGGTGACCACCTGGATAGCCAGGCTGATGCGTGACAGCTCGCCGCCCGAGGCGATCTTGACCAGCGGACGCGGTGGCTGCCCCGGGTTGGTGCTGACCAGGAACTCGATTCCCTCAAGTCCGCCGGTACGCGGCATGCTGTCGCTGAAGCGGGTCAGCGCCACGCTGAAACTGGCGGCTTCCATGCCCAGCTTGCCGAGCTGGCTGTTGATTTCCTTTGCCAGTTTTTTTGCGCCCTTGTCACGAGCCTGGCTGAGCGCGGCGGCTTTTTCACCGTATTGTTTCAGCAGCCTGGCCAGCTCCTCTTCCATCAGGCCAATCTGGACATCCGCTTCGCTGAGGCCTGACAGGTCATCAGACAGTTTCAGGTACAGGCCCGCAAGTTCGCCGGGCGGCACATGGTGTTTGCGCGCCAGCTGGTGGATAAGGCCCAGGCGCTGGTCGATTTCCTCGAGCCGGCGCGGGTCCAGTTCGAACTGGTCGATGGCATGCTTGAGTGCAGAGGAAGCCTCCTCCACCTGGATCAGGGCGGTGTTCAGGAGAGTGCCCGCTTCCTCGGTCTGCTTGCTGGCGTAGGGTATATCCTGCAGCAGGGTGATGGCCTTGTTGAGCGACTGCTCGAGGTTGAATTCCTCGTTCTCGCTGCACAGGTCCAGGACCTGCTGGTTGACCAGGACGGATTCTTCCCCGTGGCTGAGTTTCTTGTGTTCTTCTTCCAGCTCTTCCAGTTCGTTTTCGCCCAGGGCCAGCTCTTCCAGCTCTTTCACCTGGTAGCTCAACAGTTGGTACTGGGCATTGGATTCCTCGGCACGGCTTTTGATCTGCTCAAGTTCCTCATTGAGCCGGCGCCACTTGCCGGCCAGGGACTTCACCTCGGCCGATTTCTTCTGCAGGCCGCAATAGTCGTCCAGCAGGCGCTGGTGGGTGGCGGTTTTCAACAGTGACTGGTGCTCATGCTGGCTGTGGATGTCGATGAGCATTTCCCCGAGGTCGCGCAGGTTGTTCAGGGTTGTGGGCTGGCCGTTGATATAGGCCCTGGAGCGCCCGTCGCGGGTAATCACGCGGCGCAGGATGCAGATGCTTTCCTCGCTGTCGAAATCGTTGTCCCTGAGCCACTGGTCGACCAGGTTGTCATCACCCATGGTGAAGCAGGCGGTGATGTCGGCCCGCTCCGCACCACCCCGAATGACGTCGCGGTCGGCACGGTCGCCAAGAGCCAGCCCGAGCGCATCGAGCATGATGGACTTGCCGGCACCGGTCTCTCCTGTGATGACGGTCATCCCGGGTTCCAGCTCGATTTCGAGGGTGTCAACGATGGCGTAATTGTTGATGGTGAGTTGCTGCAGCATAAGGTCATTATAGCGGGTGGTTGCCAGGATTTTAGTACAGTTTGGCCAAACTTCAGCCTGCCCGTGAGGGGATGAAAAAAACATCGCGAATTACCTTGATTATCAGCCCCTTGTCCCCATATTCCGGCTATTCGGTTGCAACTAGATTCGATTTTCCGGAGGAACGAGATGGCGGGTGACGACGCTGAAAAAGAAGCCGCAGTGAAGAGCGCGGACACGGACGGGCAGCAGAAGTCCGCAGAAGCTGCAGATCAGCAGGGCGCGGAGCCCGGCAACACCGGCCAGCCGGCGGCTGAAGCCGACAATGACATTGAGGCACTGATCGCCGAGGCTGTTGCCGCTGCCCTTGCCGAGCAGCAGGACAGCGTGCTGCGCGCCCATGCCGAGGTGCAGAACATGCGTCGCCGCTGTGAGGCGGACGTGGAAAAGGCCCACAAGTTCGCCCTGGAGAAGTTCAGTGCGGAATTGCTGACGGTGATCGACAACCTGGAGCGGGCACTGGATGCGGTGCCGGACTCCGCCGGGGAGAGCGTCAATGCCCTCCGGGAAGGCGTGGAGCTCACCCTCAAGGGATTCCTGGAAACCTGCGAGAAATTCAATATTCGCCAGCTGAACCCGGAAGGCGAGCCGTTCGACCCCCAGATGCACCAGGCCATGTCCATGGTGCCGAATCCCGATGTCGAGCCGAATACCGTGGTTGCCGTGGTCCAGAAGGGCTACCTGCTCAATGACCGGGTCATCCGGCCGGCCATGGTCATGGTGTCCAAGGCCGGCTGACCGGCAGGATGCGGATTTTAGGCAAATAGCGGCCTCAAGCCCTTGAAATGTCGGGCGCCGGGCCTATATAGACCTCATTAACAAGTTACAAGCGCAAGCTTTGCTGGAGAGTACGAAATCATGGGCAAAATTATCGGAATAGACCTGGGCACCACCAACTCCTGTGTCGCCATCATGGAGGGCGGTAAATCCAAGGTCATTGAAAACGCAGAGGGTGATCGCACCACCCCCTCGATCGTCGCCTATACCGAGGACGGTGAAACCCTGGTGGGCCAGCCGGCCAAGCGCCAGGCGGTGACCAACCCGGACAACACCCTGTTTGCTATAAAGCGCCTGATCGGCCGCCAGTTTGATGACAACGTGGTCCAGAAAGACATCAAGATGGTCCCCTATAAGATCGTCAAGGCGGACAATGGCGACGCCTGGGTTTCCGTGCGTGGCGAGTCCATGGCGCCTCCGCAGATTTCCGCACAGGTCCTGAAAAAGATGAAGAAGACCGCCGAAGATTACCTGGGTGAACCGGTAACCGAAGCGGTGGTCACCGTGCCTGCCTATTTCAACGATTCCCAGCGCCAGGCCACCAAGGATGCCGGCAGGATCGCCGGTCT
>JALRBG010000097.1 GCA_023257855.1 Pseudomonadales bacterium
GCGTGAATGACGGCACACTGGAATCCATCAGGGTCAATCACATAAAAGAAGGGCGGCTCCCGCAGGAACCGCCCCAAAGTTTGACAGACTCCAACCTGTCGAGATCAACCCTGTCGGGTAGGCTTTTTGGCGGCGGCTTCCTTGCGAGCCTTCTTCACCGCCGGGGGCACGCCGGGCGAGTTCGGAATGCCGAGGGTCAGCGCACCGCTGCCGGCCTTGACCAGGAAACTGTCGGCATGGCCGTGGTAGCAACCCTCGAACTTGATGATGGCGTCGCGCCCGGTCGCTCCGCGGGCCAGCCGGATGGCGCTCATGGTAGCCTCGGTCCCGGAATTGACCAGGCGTACAGAGTCGATGGACGGCACCAACCTGGTAATCAATTCCGCCAGTTCACCTTCGCGGGCTGTAGGTGCGCCAAAGGTCAGGCCCTTGTCCAGCTGCTCCTTCAGAGCCTTGATGACGGCTGGATGACGATGCCCCAGGATGAGCGGACCCCAGGAGCCGATATAGTCGACGTACCGGTTGTCGTCCTCGTCCACCAGCCAGGCGCCTTCACCTGATTTGAAGAACACCGGTGTGCCGCCGACACCCTTGAATGCTCGCACGGGAGAGTTCACACCGCCCGGAATGAATTGCCTGGCATTGTCGAACAGGGCGGCGGAATGGGAATGATCCAGTTCTTGAGACATGATGGTTCCGGATTTAAAAGGGTTTGACGACGACGAGGATGACCACGGCTATGAGGACGACGGTGGGCACCTCGTTGAACCAGCGAAAATAGACATGGTCCCTGGTGTTTCTGTCATCCCGGAAATTCTTCAGGTGCTGCCAGCACATAAAATGGAACACCAGGAGCACAGCTACGAGTAAAAGCTTGGCATGCATCCAGCCTGCGGTCATGTAGTAGGCCGGGTTGTAGCCGATAAGAATGCCGCCGAATACCACGGTCAGTACTGCGGAGGGGGTCATGATGCCCCGGTAGAGTTTCCGCTCCATGATCTTGAAGCGCTCTTTGCTGATGTCATCCTCGCTCATGGCATGGTAGACAAACAGGCGCGGCAGGTAGAACAGGGCCGCGAACCAGCAGACGACTGAGATGATATGAAGGGACTTGAACCAGAGCATGTATTGGGTATTTGGGGTCTAAAGCTGCAAAAACTGCCGAATGATAACATCATAGTTGGTCAGCCAAAAACGGGAATGCCCTTTATCTTTTGCGGCCTGGCCACTATCATACGCGGCCCCGAAATACAGGTGTCAGGGCTCTGCCGACACCGGTGAACGAAGGAGATATCCAGTGATCAAAGCAGGCATCGTAGGCGCAACCGGCTATACCGGGCAGGAGTTATTGCGTCTCCTGGTGAAACACCCGCAAGTCACTTTGCAGGCCGTTACCTCTCGCGGCGAGGCCGGCACGGCCGTGGCCCGGTACTTTCCGAACCTGCGTGGAAGCCTGGACCTGGCTTTTGTCGAGCCGGGGGTGGACGCGCTCGGAGACTGCGACGTGGTTTTCTTCGCCACGCCGAACGGCACCGCCATGACGCAAGTGCCGGCGCTGATCGATGCCGGCATCAGGGTCGTGGACCTGTCCGCCGACTTCCGGATCAGAGACATCGATGTCTGGTCGAAGTGGTATGGAATGGAACATGCCTGCCCGGACGTTGTTGCAGAAGCCGTTTATGGCTTGCCAGAGATGTACAGGGAAGAGACGCGTTCCGCACGGGTGGTCGCCAATCCGGGGTGTTACCCTACAGCTGTGCAACTTGGCTTCCTACCCCTGGTGAAAAATGGCCTGGTGGACAACTCAAGGCTGATTGCTGACTGCAAATCGGGTGTCAGCGGCGCCGGGCGCAGTGCCAGTATCGGCAACCTGCTCTGTGAAGCCAGCGAAAGCATGAAGGCCTACAAGATCAACGGGCATCGTCACCTGCCGGAAATCCGCCAGGGACTGAGTGCTGCGTGCGCTGGCAATATCGGTCTCACCTTCATGCCGCACCTGACGCCGATGATCAGGGGGATCCAGGCCAGCTTGTACGCCACTCTGCTGGATACCGATATCGATCTGCAGGCGCTCTTCGAGGACTTTTACAGGAATGAGCCTTTCGTGGACGTACTGGATGCCGGCATGAGCCCGGATACACGTAATGTGCGCGGCACCAACAATCTCCACCTGGCGGTTTGCAGGCCACAGGGCGGCGATATTGCAGTGGTGCTGGCCGCGGAGGACAACCTTGTGAAGGGGGCCGCAGGACAGGCAGTGCAAAACATGAATATAATGTTTGGCTTTAAAGAAACTGCCGGGCTGGATATCGTGGCGGCGCTGCCCTGAAGTCATCCATCCCATAAACAACGTACGCCCAGGAAAGCCCGTCGGGTGAAGCTGTCGAGACCGGGAATTCCTCAAATGCCAATAACCCTGACAGGAAATTGCCGTTGAGCAGAGCACCCACAGTCAAAGGCAGCAAGCAGCTCAAGATGATCGTCGTGCCTTACCAGCCATGGCGCAGGGCACTGACTCGTCTCGGCTTCCTGCTGGTACTGGTGGCAGCGGGTGAAGGTTTTTACCTGTATGGCTACAGTGAGGGTGTGTTCGTCAATGGCGATGCCCGTGCCGAGCGCGACCGGTTCATGTTGCAGGTGAATGACATGCAGCTGCAGGTACAGGTCCTGCAGCAGGACCTGATCAACAGTCAGCAGGCCGGTACGGTCGACCGGCAAGCCCTGGAAGAAGTCCAGGGAACCATGATCAACCTGCGTGAGACCATAGCCCAGCTGCAGGAGGATGTGCTCTTCTACAAGCAGATCATGTCCCCCGAAAACACCGAGACCGGCCTGATGATCGGTCAGCTCGATCTGGAAAGCACCGATGAAGCCGGACGCTTCCGTTACCGGCTTGAATTGAGGCAGATGGGCAACAACGACAATATCGTCAGTGGCTACACCAATGTGAACATCCTGGGTGTGCAGGAAAGGCAGGAAATATCCATGCCTTTGCGCAGCCTGGCCACGGAAGAGGACCAGCTCGATATCAAACTGCAGTTCCGCTATTTCCAGAATATCCAGGGTGAACTGATATTGCCGTCAGGATTCGAACCCCTGGGTGTCCAGATACTGGCAGTGGACGAAGGCAACAACGGCAAGACGGTCCAGAAGAGCTTTGCATGGGTGGTGGAATAAACGCGTTACGGAGTTGATGTGAAAAAACCGTTCAGTACAGAAAACATTACTACCCTGGTCTCCAAGGCAACGGAGATCACGGGCGATTTGCATTTCAGCGGAGTGCTGGAAGTGGAAGGAAAGATTCGCGGCAATATCTATGCTGATGATGATTCCTCTGCGGAAGTCCGAATCCGTGAAAGCGGCCTGTTGCAGGGCGAAATCAAGGTACCGGTTGTTATTATCAACGGGCTGGTGGAAGGCGATATTCATTCCACCCAGCACCTGGAACTGGCCGCCAAGGCCAGGGTAGTTGGCAATGTGTATTACCACCTCATCGAAATGGTGATGGGCTCGGAGGTTAACGGCAGCCTGTGCCATCGTTCCTCGGCCGAGATGAAGCCGCGTCAGATCGGCGTCGCGAAAGCCGCTGCCACGGACAAGCCCTCGGAGGCAGAAATAGTCGATAAGGGCTATGTGAACTCCTGATTCATCCCCCTAATACTTGACTGTTTTGCTCAGGTACTAGATAATTCCCGCTCCTTATCCTGTACGGAAACCACCCATGACAGCCGCTGAACACGTCAATGATTCTGTTGTCGGCAC
>JALRBG010000117.1 GCA_023257855.1 Pseudomonadales bacterium
TGAGGGATACCGGCCTGGTCGTTGCCCTGTTTCGGACAATCAGGCGCTTTCTTCCCCTAAGAAACTGCAGCGCGGTTGGCCATTATAGTGGCTGGGGGAATTTTATTCATGGGGGAGTTCAAAATTGACAGCCCCCTGTACAGAGACACAGCCCTGCACCGGAGAGAGACCTAACAGATCGTGTGGGTGAAAAGCCTCAGCGGGAGGCAGTCGCCAGTCGCAGCGCCAGGGCGGTAAACACCAGCCCGGCCAGGCGGTTGAGCAGGACCTGTGCCCGGGAAGAGCCCTTGAGCCAGTCGGAAATGAAGCCGGCCATGCAGGCGATGGCAATGAACACGCCCAGGGCGGCGGTAATGAAGATGGCGCCCAGCAGGAATATCTGCAGCGGCAGCCTGCCCGCAGCCGGATCGGCGAACTGGGGCAGGAAGGCCAGGAAGAAAATGGCCACCTTGGGGTTGGTGATGTTCATCAGGATGCCGCGCCGGTAAAGGGCGCCGGCGGCGGGCTGGTTGGCACGGGGTGCATCCTCGAGATTACTGGCGGAGGCCCGGAACGCGCCCCAGGCCAGGTACAAAAGGTACCCCGCACCGACTAGTTTCAACAGCGTGAAGGCGGTGACGCTGACGGCGAAAACCGCCGCCACGCCAAGGGCAACGGCGGTAGTGTGAAAGATCAGGCCGGTGCACAGGCCCAGGGTGATGAGAATGCCGGAACGACGCCCGTAAAGGGCGGATTGCATCAGCACGAAAATATTGTCTGGGCCCGGTGCCAGGGACAACAGCGTCGAGGCGACCGTAAACGTGAGAATGCTTTCCGGGCTCATCTACGCTGGCGCGTTCACTAGAAACTGGCAATCAGGTTGATGAGTGCGGCCTTGCCGTTCTTGTTCGCCTCCAGGCAGCGGCGCAGGGCGGCTTCGAGATCGTCGGCGTTGTCGACCTTTTCACCGTGGCCGCCGCAGGCTTCCATGATCTTGTCGTATTCCGGCGAATCGCCCAGCGACACCAGCGGCATGATGGCCTCCTTCGAAGCCAGGCCGTCCGGGTACATGCCCAGAGTGGAGCGGTGTACGGCATGCCAGCGGGCATTGTTCATGACGATGGTCGTGGTCGGCAGTCCGTTGATTTTCGCTGCGTGGTGCGCGGCTGTCGGGCACCCGAACATGTAGGAGCCGTCACCTACCACCAGGATTACGTTCTTGCCGGGCGCACCCTTCTTGGCACCGAGGGAGGCACCGAGGCCGAAGCCAAGTCCACCCGCCAGCGAGCTGGACAGGTAGCTGCCGGGTTCCTCGAGGTCGAGAAACTCCAGGGGCACGCCGAGTTCGTTGAATACGACGGTATTCTCATCCCTGACCTGGTTGATGCAGTGGGCGACCCACAGCGGGTTCACCGGCGAGGAGCCCCTGGCGGCATCGACGGCCTTGTCGCGGGCTGCTTTGCGCTGTGCCGCCATCTCCTTGAACATGGTGATGCGGCTGCCGGCAAATTCCGGATCGTGCGCCGTTTTCAATTCCTCATTGAGCATGCGCAACGCAATGGAGGAGGAGCCGCTGATGGCGAGATCCATCTGGAATCCGCGCACGGGATAATTGCTGAAGAAGGGATCGGGCCCGATCTGCACGAGCTTGGCGCCGGCCGGTGGTGATACCGCGCTGGGCCACCAGGGCACTTCGCATTCCAGCGCAACGATGACGTCGGCCTTGGCGATGGCCTCGGCCGGATGGATGCCGAGGAACATGGGATGCTGCAGCGGGATGTTCAGCTCACGGGCACCCGGTTCGCCCGGCACGGAAACACCGATGCCGTAATCTTCGGCGATGCCGGTAAGGCGGGCCACGTTGGCCCGGTCACGGCCGGTGCACGAGGTGATGATGAGCGGGAATTTGGCATCGGCCAGCCACTCGGCGGCCTGGCGGATGCCCTCTTCTGACGGCGCAGCGATCGAGGCGCCGAGGCGGCGGTCGCGTGGCGGGACCGCGGTGGTCTCGGTGAGGTCACCCAGTACTTCGCGGGGCATGCACAGGTAGACCGGTCCACGGGGTTCGGTCATGGCGATGTCCAGGGCGCGGCCGACGATGTCTTCCGGCGGCTGGCCCGGGCGCAGCTCGTAATCCCATTTCACGTATTCACGCACGGTGCCGCCCTGGTCGAAGCTGTCCTGGCCCCAGTGGATGCTAGCGTTGCGGGAACCAATGTGGCCTTTCTCCGTACTCGGGGTGCGCCCTGCCATCAACAGGATGGGCGCGTTGTCACGCGAGGCATTCATCAGGCCGCACAGCGCGTTGGCGGTGCCGACGGTGACGTGCACCATCACCGCGGCCGGTTTGCCGGTGGCCAGGAAGTAGCCGTGGGCCATGGAGATGGCCACGTTTTCATGGGGCACGGTGATGAATTCGGGGGTCTTGATCCCTGCCTTCTGCGCGGCCACCAGTCCCTCGATGATCGGGGCGAAGTCGGTGCCGGCGTTGGCGAAGACGCAGTCAATGCCGCGGTCCAGGAGGGCCTGTAAAAAGTTGAGCGCTACCGAGTGCAGCTTGGGATTGTTACTCATCGGGAATTCCTGCTGAAAATTACTGCGGTTTCTTACTTACCGCTTCTAATGTAGTGACTAATGGTTGGGCTGGTGTCCGGAACCAGCAGCTCGCGGATTTTCGCCTGGACCATGGCGTCCTGCTTGCTGATTCTCTCATGCTGGCGCAAATGATCAAGCCAGGTATAAACCAGGTAATACTCCTGGAACGTGCCGGGTGCGCTGATGTTTTCCATCACGTTCCAGTCCCAGGCGCCGTCCCGGCGCCGCGCCTTGCCCAGTTGCTCCATCGCCGCCAGGAACGCCTCGCGGTTTTCGGGCTCCACCCGGTAGGTCACGCAGATCATGACGGGACCCTGGTCGGGGCTGATGTCCATGACAGGCTCCGGCAGTTTCCAGTGCTTCGAGGGCGTATGGTCCAGGGCCTCGTTGCCGCTGACCGGCCAGCGCCGTGTGAACAGGGATGAAATGGCCAGGCAGAAAGAGGCGGTATAGATAGCAACAGAAAGATTCGTAGCCTCCGCCAGGCCGCCCCAGACCGCGGGGCCGATGGCCAGTGAGCCCATGAAAAAGGTGAGGAATACACCCATGCCGCGCGAGCGTACCCAGTTCGGCAGGGCAGTCTGCGCCGCCGTCTGGGCGGTGGTCATGACGGTGATCCAGGCGGAGCCGCACAAGGCCAGGGTGAACAGGGCGACGACATAGATCTTGGCGAAGGCCGTGATGATCATGCCGGTGGCGAAGACCAGCGAGGCGCCGGTGATGAGCGTGTCGCTGGAGAAAGCAGCGCGCAGGCGCGGAATGAACAGCGCATTGATGATGGCGCCGACACTGATGAAGGCAAACAGCAGTGCGTAGCGAAATTCGTCGGCTCCGAGCAGGTCGCGCGCGATCACCGGGAACAGGGCCCACATGACGCTGGCGAAGAAATAAAAGCCGATGCTGCGGTAAATGGTGGAGAGCAGGGCCGGTGAATGGCGGGCGTAGCGCAGGCCGGTCTTGACCGCCGGCACCAGGGGCTCGGGTGGCAAGGTGGTCTCGGGCACATCGCGCTTCCAGCGCACCAGCACGATGATGATGAAGATGAAGGTCAGCGCGTTGGTGAGGAAGACGGCGCCCGGGCCAAGGGCAGCGAGGATGATGCCGGCGATCAGGGCGCCGATCACGCGGGAGATGTTCATGCCCATGGTGTTCAGGGCTATGGCGCCGCCAAGGTCGGAGCGCTGCACCACTTCCGGGATGATCGACTGCCAGGCCGGCATGACCATGGCGGTGCCGATCCCCATGCACAGGGTCAGGAGCAGCAGTGACCATACCTCGACCAGGCCGGTAAGGGTAAGAAAGCCCAGCAGTGCGGCGACAAAGGTCTGGCCAATGATTGCGGTCAGCAGGTACAGGCGGCGGTCGAAAATGTCGGCCAGCGCACCTGACGGCAATAGCAAGAAGAAGGCGGGCAGGGAGGTGGCCGTTTGCATCAGGGCGACCACGAAGTGCGATGTGGTCAGCTCCGTGGCCAGGTAACCGGCGCCGACATCGTGCATCCAGGTGCCGATGTTGGAGACCAGTGTCGCGATCCACAGCTGGAAGAATACCGGGTTGTTCCGGAGTGGTGTCCAGGGTGACAGCGATTGCTTGGATGTTGCTGCAGGTTG
Organism: Pseudomonadales bacterium; assembly: GCA_023257855.1. Lineage (GTDB taxonomy): Bacteria > Pseudomonadota > Gammaproteobacteria > Pseudomonadales > Pseudohongiellaceae > Eutrophocola. Next base: position 4,185 of record JALRBG010000117.1, read on the forward strand.
GGACATGCCCAGGAGTACCCGGTGCCGAGGCGGTTATGAAGGATGCGGCATTATAGCCCATAAGGGCCGTGAACCCGTCAGCCTTCCACTTCGTGAATGCCGGTCAGGCGGGGATCCTTGTCGAGATGGCGCAGTGTGGGCGACAGGGCGAGGAAGGCGATCACCACCAGCACCAGCATGATGCAGGCCACGAACATGGTGTTGGCGATGCCGAAGATCTCGGCGAAATAGGCTACCGGAAGCACGCCGAGGGGAGTCAGCCCGACAGTGAGCATCATCAGGGAGGACATGCGGCCGCGCACTTCATTGTCGGCCAGCAGCTGCACGAGAGTCTGGTTCAGGGTCTGGCTCATGTTGGCAAAGATGTTGGACACCAGCAGGAAGGGCAGGGCCAGGAGGTAATAGGGGCTGATGCTGAAACCTGCCAGGAAGGCAGCGAAGATCATGGCCGCTATCATCATCACGCGGGTGCGCCGCATGGTGTCGCCGAGACGTGCTACCAGCAGGGAGCCGATGATGCCGCCGACGCCGACACTGCCCATCATGATGCCGAGCGCGGTTTCGCCGACACCCCACACCGATTCGGTGAACACCACCAGGAAACTGATGATGGGCAGCGCCAGCAGCATGGGAAACAGCCCGAAGCACAGGCACAGCAGGATGGCGCGGTTTTTTGCCACGTAGGTAAAGGAATACAGCACGTCTGTCAGGAAGCCCTTGCGCTCCTTGTTCTCCGGATAGGACTTCGGCAGCATCAGCATGGCGAAAATGGAGAAGCCGTACAGCAGGATCGACAGCAGGTAGGCGCCTTCCATGGTGATGAGTGGAATCAGCAGGCCCATGCCGGCGGGGCCGACGATGCGGGCGATGTTGAGCGAGGTTGCCTGCAGCGCCATGGCATTGCCGAGCCTGTCGCGGCCCACCAGCGAATAAATCATGGCAGTTCGCGTGGGCATCAGGAACGGAAAGTTCACCCCCAGGATGAAGGCGGTGGCCAGCAGGTGCCAGAATTCCAGGATGCCACTGACCAGCAGGACCAGCACTACAAGTTCATTGAGCAGGACCAGGGTCTGGCTGATGATGGTCAGCCCGCGGCGCTCGACCCGGTCGATGATGGCGCCAGAAAAGAGCAGGCCGATGGACATGGGTGTGGCAATGACCAGGTTGACCATGGCCAGTGCGAAGGGGCTTTCGGTCAGTTCATAGGCGAGCAGGGAGCGCACGACCAGCTGGCCCTGCATGGCCAGGAAGAAGGTGCCGAGACTCGACACCAGCCAGCGGAACGGAATCGATTCCAGTGCCGCAAACGCGCGAGGCAGTGATCTGGAAGGCGCTGCTGCGGAGTCAGACTGCTTTGTGGAATCTACATCGGACATGCAAATAGCGAAGAGTGGTCGTCCCGGGAAGGTGCGCGATAATACGGGAATACGCACGCTATATCTAGCAATGGCGGCTTAATATACCTAGAGCAAACAGATGAATTCGACTATGATTGCGCCCTCAAGCGCTTGTAGCTCGAAAGTTTAGCGCCCGTAGCTCAGCTGGATAGAGCGTTGCCCTCCGGAGGCAAAGGTCATTGGTTCGAATCCAATCGGGCGCGCCAAATAAATACCCCTCGCAGAGGGGTATTTTTTTGGACGCTGTTTCGATCGGATGAGAACCGGTTCGAAAGCGGCGCAGCCGCGCAGACGGCCGTTTTATCAGGCGCAGGATATTACTAATCTTTTCGCCCGAGTCGTTCGCCCATGGTGTAATCAAGCTGCTCAGTCAGTGACTGGTATTCGAGCAGGGCCTCGCGGAACTCAGGATTGGCAATGAACTGGGCTTTCATAATTTCTTCGAAACGCGCATTAAAAATGCCAATCTGCGTGTTACCAGCGAACCCTTTTTTGGCGCCTATCATGCCCATTTGCCCCAGTATCAATTGGACCTGCTCTTCCTGGACAGGCTTTAAGTAATTTGGCGTGCAAACCTGCTCGCGAATTTTTGATTGCCAGCGCTTGTCATTGGTGCAGTGAACATCAAACTGGTCGTCATCATTGATTTCGTTAAAGACGTTGAACATTCTTTTCTGGGCGAGCTTGACCTGGGTCTGCAGGTGCTTCAGGGATTCAGGGGCATTGACGACAATTTCTTCAGGCAGTTTTGGAGATACAGACTCTTGAGCGAAACCCTGTATGGAAAGAGTGAGCATGATCACGCTCAGAAATGAGCCAGGACAGCGCAGGTTAATCTGTTTTTGCTCCCGGTGACCGGGTTTCTCGGTAAGCGCCTGAATTGTCATGGCTATGAAAACGGATAACAGGTGTCTGCAGGTAGTGTATGTGGATCATGTGTTTTTTTCCACGTACTCGAACAGAAAGGCACTCAAGTTGTGGCCTTTAATTACCTCGGGGAAGCTTGTCCCGGGGAGCAAGGGGCATGCATATTGTTTCCACATTAGCCCGCTTCCCACTCCCGTTGGATGCCGGGATAATCGCCAAAACCAAAAAAATCATGATCAAAGCGCTTCTTACATTTACCACGCTGACGGTATTTTCCCTGGCCGCCTACGGGCAGGCGATGCGGGAGACCCAGTCCGTCCAGATCGGGCAGGGTCGGGACCAGAAAACCATCGCGATGGTGCGCACCGATACGCCGCCGGTCATCGACGGTGTGCTGGATGAGCCTGCCTGGCAGGCTGCGGCCTATATCGATGATTTCCACCAGATCATCCCGGTGGAATACGGCATGCCCACCGAGCGTACCGAAGCCTACCTGATGTACGACGATGACGCGCTGTACGTCGGCGTCAAGATGTTCATCCCACCTGACCAGATTACCGCCAACATTCTCAAGCAGAATACCACCATCTTCTCCAGTGACGATTTCATTTCCGTCTCGTTCGATTCCTTCAATACCAAGCGGGGTGGTTATTTCTTCGGGGTGAATCCGAATGGTGTCAGGTCTGACGGTCTCTATCGCAATATTTCCCAGTTCTACGTGGACTGGGACACCATCTATTTCGTAGAGACAGGCCGTTTCGACGAAGGCTGGATTGCGGAATTCGAAATTCCGTTCAAGTCCATTTCCTTCGATCCCAACACCGACACCTGGGGCCTGAATTTTTCCCGCCGTATCCAGTACAAGAATGAGCAGGTGGTCTGGGTGAGTAATGACCGCCGCTATGACCCCAGCAGTGCTGGCCTGGCAACCGGGTTCTCCGGCATGAACCAGGGGCTGGGACTGGATATCGTGCCGTCGACCAGTGTCACCAGTGACCGCAATTTCATCAGCGGTACTTCCGGCACCGATGTGCAGCCGTCTGTCGATATTTTCTACAAGATCAATTCGGGCCTGAATGCCTCGCTGACAGCCAACACGGATTTTTCCGCCACGGAGATCGACGACCGCCAGGTCAATCTCACGCGCTTCAGCCTGTTCTTTCCGGAGAAGCGCGACTTCTTCCTGCGCGAGGCGGATATCTTCGAGTTCGGTCGTCTCAACCAGAACGGGCGACCGTTCTTCTCGCGCCGCATTGGCCTCAGTCGTGCAGGCCAGGCCATCGACCTGGAAGTGGGTGGCAAGATCAGCGGGCGCATAGGGGACTGGGAACTTGGTGCGCTGACCATTCGCCAGGACGAAGCGGGTGCCGTGGCTGCCGATACGCTGTCGGTCATCCGGGTCAAAAAAGGCCTGTTCAGCGAATCCCAGATCGGTGCCATCTTTACCGATGGCAACCCGACCTCCAACCTGGACAATTCGCTCGCCGGCGTAGATTTTCTGTACCGCAACTCCAATATCGGTGAAGGCCGTATCTTCGAGGTATCGAGCTGGTACCAGCAATCGGATACCGAAGGCATCAGCAGTGACGACAGCGCTGCCGGCATCAGCATCGCCTTTCCCAGCCAGGAGGGGCTGACAGGGGAAGTGCAGTTCAACCGGTTCGAGGACAATTTCAACCCGGCTCTGGGCTTCGCCAATCGCGTTGGAGTCGATCAATCCGTGGCCGCAATCAACTATAACTGGCGCCCTGAGAACAGTCCGTTCCAGTCCCTGTACTGGAGTGCATCTTGGGAGCGTTTCGACGATTCCACCGGCAACCTGCAGTCGGAAGGGTTCTCCCTCACGCCCCTAGATCTCACCACCACGCTGGGCGATCGCCTGTTTATTCGATCGAATTTCGACAAGGAAGTCCTGACAGTGCCCTTCCAGATCTATCCGGGAATTTTCATTCCCGCCGGCGAATACGATTTCGAAAACCACGGCGTTGAAGTCAGTGCCGCCAATTACCGCAAGATCAGCGGCCGTATCGCATACTTGGAAGGCACCTTCTGGAGCGGACGGCAGCAGCGCGTGTTTGGCAATGTCACGTGGACCCCGTCACCCCGCGTGCGCGCGAACATGGGTTTCAATATCACCGACGCCAAGTTGCCGGAAGGGGATTTCATCACCCGGTTGATGACCGCCGGCTTCGATTTCGTGTTTTCCAACAAGCTGTCGCTGGTGAACCTGGTGCAGTATGACAATGTCAGCGAAACACTGGGCCTGAACATGCGCCTGAACTACATTCCCGAAGCGGGGCAGGAATATTTCCTCGTCATCAACCACAACATGCAGGACTATGACCGCGATAACCGTTTCCATTCCGCGGCCTCCACCATCACCGCAAAATTGAGCTACACCTTCCGCTACTGAAAACGTTTCACTGACCCGGCGGGCACGGTATAGTTGGGCCATCACTGTTCTTGCCAGCAATGTGGCCAGCATTGGCCCGGGGTTAGCAGATCCATTTCGCGGTAATGAGGTGACCATGCTGTAGGATCCCCGCCAGGAGCCGATCACGGGGACTTGCCTGGCTGATTTTTTCAGGAAACGCCTGACTGAATATGCGCAGTCCCTGCGCCCGCCACCCCACGAAGATACCTGCTGGTATCTGGGCAACCTTTTCGACCGCTACGGTCGCAGCGAACATCTCTTCACCTACATTGACGGCCGCATGAGCCTGCAGCCGCTTGCGCTGTTATACAGCGATGCCCTGCATGCCTGGAGCGAGTATGAACGCTGCCTGCTGCAGCGCCTGGGTGACATGCCCCTGTTTCTTGGTGCCCTGTTTCCCCGGCGCCTCGCTAGCTATGGCATCCACAAGGACTACTTCATCGGCATGGGCGGCAGCGCCTACGATAACCTTGGCGACAGCGCCCGCCAGAACCGGCATATTTTTGCTGAACTGGCGCGCACCTTTGCGCGCATCCTGGAAATGGTGGCCGATCCCTGCCTGAGACGGGAGCCGCTGGCTACGGAAGACGCACTGGCGCTGTACCAGCGCTGGCAGTCAACGGGGGATGTAATGGCGCAGCGCCAGCTGCAGGCGCTGGGCATCGAAATAGTAGGCAGCGAACGCCTGCATTGATTGGCCGGTCTAGAGACCGGCGTCCCTCAGCCGCATGTCGAAGATCGGCTTGGCGACCGGCACCGATAACCTGAACTGTTCGGCAGCTGCGGTCATCTCCGCCACGACATCAGGGTTAGCATCGGCGATATCCACCAGCTCGCTGATATCTCGCCTCAGGTCGAACAGCTTCGGTTTGCCCAGTAACACATCGGCGCGGGCATCGTAGAAATGAATCTTGTAGGGGCCCTTGCGGTAAGCCTTCAGGTAGCCGCGCTGGTAGTAGGGCATCTCGTTCCTGCCGGATGGCCTGCCTTCGAACAGCGTGGGCGACAGGTCGTAACCGTCCACCACGTTGGGCGACACCACGCCGGACAGCGCCAGCACGGTAGCATAGACATCCATCGTGCTGCCGATATTACTCACTACCGCCGGCGCGATCCGGCCCGGCCACCAGAACAAGGTGGGCTCACGCACGCCGCCTTCCCAGGTCGAACCCTTGTGGCCATTGAGCGGTCCGGCACTGCCGGCCAACTCGATGCTGGCTTCCTGCCAGGGTCCGTTGTCGCTGGTGAAGATCACCAGGGTGTTGTCATCGATACCCAGCCGTTCCAATGTTTCCCGTACCTGGCCCACACTCCAGTCCAGTTCCTCGACCACGTCGCCGTAGGGGCCGCGCAGACTGCGGCCGGTGAACTCCTCGCTGGTGAACAGCGGCAGGTGTGGCATGGGATGGGGGATGTAGGCGAGGAAGGGCGTGTCGCGATTGTTCTCGATGAAGCGAACGGCTTCCTCGGTGATGCGGTTGGTCAATGTATGCTGGTTGATGGGTTGCTCTATCACGGCATCTTCAAAACCGGTTGCATTGGCCTGGCTGCGCCACAAGGGGCTGCTCCAGAGTTCCACTTTCGGATCCTTGAAGTACTCGTACAGATTGCTGAATGATGCGGCCACTTCGGCGCCACGACCGGCGGCACGCAGGCGATAGACTTCGGTCATGTCCAGAGAGCCCAACGAATTCATGTCGTTGGAGTAGGGGATGCCGAACCAGTAATCGAAACCGTGGCGAGTGGGGAATGCATTAGGCGCATCACCCAGGTGCCACTTGCCGAAGATACCGGTGCTGTAACCGACGCTCTTGACGGCTTCGGCCATGGTGAAGGCCGTGTCCGGAATGCCGTAGGTGTCATTGGGGAACATGACGTGGATGCGCTGGCCGTATAGGCCGCTGCGCACCGGCACCTGGCCGGTCATCAGGGCGCCGCGGCTCGGGGAGCAGACCGGCGCGGCGACATAGAAGTCGGTCCAGCGCTGGCCTTCGGCGGCCATGCGGTCGAGATTGGGCGTGCGGATGTAGGGGTTGCCGAAACTGCCAAGGTCGGCGTAACCAAGGTCATCGGCAAAGAAGATGATGATGTTGGGTTTGCGTTCTTCCTGTTGGTAACTCACGGAAGCAATGCCCAGCACGATGACCATTAATGTCAGGAGCGAGAAATGTTTCATCATTATTTATTCCTGTGTTGATCCACGTTCGGCCGCGCGGAAACCCTGCGGGATGCGCAAGGGGATATTCATGCCGCCGTTATTTTCCAGGATGGAGAACAGTTCGTTGCGCATGTCGTTGACCGTGTCCTGGTACTCTGCACTTTTAAAGAGGTTTGTCGTTTCCATGGGGTCTGACTGCAGGTCGAACAATTCATCGTCGCCCCACACCCCGTGATAGAAAATGTATTTGTAACGGTCAGATCGCAATCCGATGGTGGTCGGTGTCTGGGGGAAATTCCATTCCCAGTAATATTCGTAAATGAGGGAATCGCGCCAGGGAATATCCTGGTCACCCTGGTTGAGCAGGGGGAGGATCGACTGGCCATCCATGTTGCCGGGTACCTCGGCGCCCGCCAGCGAAAGAATGGTGGGCGCGATATCGATGTTCTGGACCATCTCATGCATCGTGGAACCAGGCTCTATCATGCCCGGTGAGTAGGCCAGCATAGGCACGCGCATGGACTCCTCGAACATGTGTCGCTTGTCGATCAGGCCGTGCTCGCCGAAGGAAAACCCGTTGTCGCTCATGTAGATGATGAGCGTATTTTCTTCCAGGTCATTGGCTTCCAGGTAGTCCAGCAGCCGGCCGATGCTCCGGTCCATACTGTAAAGCGTTTCCGTGTACCGGCGATAGAAGGTGTCAAAATCCATGTCGCCGTGGTACATGTAATCCACACCGTGCCAGGAATACCGTTGGGCTTCCACCCAGGGCGGATGCCCGGCATAGTTTTGAGGTGTATTTGCCATGGTGACCGGATAGGTCAGCTGTTCATCGTCGTAGCGTCCCAGGTCCGCCGTTTCCGGTTCGAACATGGCATGAACAGATTTGTGTGACAGATACAGGAAGAAGGGCTGTTCACCGCTTTGTGCCTGCAGCCATTCCAGGGAGTGATCCGTGAGAATGTCGGCGGTGTAGCCCTCAAATTGCGAGCGCTCGCCGTTGATGTTCAGCAGCGGATTATAGTAATCGCCCTGGCCGCGAAAACTTTCCCAGTGGTTGAAGCCGGGTCGGGGGTCATCATTGGCATCCCCCATGTGCCATTTGCCGAAAAAGGCAGTTTGGTAGCCGATGCCCTGCAGTATCTGCGGGAAAAATACGGTGCCTTCCGGTACCGGCCGCTGGTTATCCACTACGCCGTGTCGGTGTGCATACTGGCCTGTCAGGATGGAAGCGCGGCTGGGCGAGCAGAGTGCTGTGCTGACGAAGGCATTGCGGAAATGCATGCCCTTTTCGCGAATACGGTCAAGATTGGGCGTTTCCAGGAAGGGCGGCGTATCTAAAAAGCTCATGAAGTCGTAACGGTGATCATCACTGAGGATGAAAATGACGTTCATGGGGCGGCTGGCATGCAGGTTTTCCTGACCGAAAATATTGAATAGCGTTGCCGTGGTAATTGAAAGGAAGCTCGCAATGGTAAGGCTTCTGGCTACTAATCTCTTGTTCATTTTCCCTCCTGAAAGTGCATCAAAGATTCAGCATTAGTGTGAGAAAAACAATCATGCTCAGGGTTCGATGACCTCGTAGCCCCTTGAAGCGAGTTGCGCCAACAGGCCATCATCCAGTAACAGCTCGTTGATATTGAGCACGGCAAACGTGGTCCTGTTGCTAATGAGGGCCTTTTCCGCCGCGTCCAACCACTGGTTGGAGATAATCGCTATGATCTCGTTGATGGTTTGCTGTTCGCTGCTCACCATCATCATGTTGGTACAGTCGTCGTCTGCATCTCCACGCAAGGGAATGTACTTGAATTCCTGAATGTAACCCTGCGCCCAGGCCGAGGCGCGGTACTGCATCTCCTCGATGTTTTCTTCCATGCGCGCGATCATGCGCTCAAAGCAGGACAACTCGAGTTCGTGTGGAATGCTGTCCATCAGTTCTTCCGCCCGCCTGGCGATGACCTTGAAGCCGCCCTCGATCTTCATGTCGTACCTGATTTCCGTTGTTCTGATACTGCGATTGCGTTTCACTAAGCGCCTGATCTGCTTGTCGACATCATTGGCAGGGACAAGATCCGCCGCATCCTGAACTTCGGAGATCATCTGGCTGCCAGCGACGATGGGGCGGTAAGTCTCGATTTTCCTGTTCTTCGGGAAGTACTGGGCCTTGAGTGCGAAAAAGCGTGCGTATAGTTCGGGTGGCAAAACGTCCTTGAGCGCCGCATCATTGTCGTTACGCATGACCCGCTTGCTCAGGCTCATACCGCGAAAGATGTTGATCGGATTGAGCATTACAAGGGGCGACACAGACACATCCACGTCAGGCTCGCTGATGAATTCATCGGCTTCGTCGATTACTTGAGCCACGCGCTGTGACTCCCAGGTGATGTTTTTCGGAATTGGAGAAAGTCTGGCGAAGATGTACATCGTATTGTCGCCGTTTTTGACGCGCCAGAGAGGCGGGCCAGGCTGTTTGCCGAAGACCACGATTTCCATGGGTACGTCGTCAGTCTGGGTATGGGATGATAGTGAGGCGCCGGCGGTGAGAAAACTGGCAATGAGAATCAGAAAACGCCTAGGTAAACTCGCTTTCACGTTGGCTCCCACATTAGTTGATATACTATTTTAATACTCAAACGGTGCATTGCAATTATCGGGGCAACTGGGATATTTTCGATATGTATTTATGGTATGTAGCCATTACCTGTCCCGGTTAGTGTGACTTACCGGATAAACGTCGAGCCGGCAATCTTAAATTTTGAAATTACTGCACCCCAATGTACCTCTGCTCACCGCGGCCCAGGCGCTGATGATGAGCTGCAACTCCCTGATAGTTGCCACTGCGGCGCTGGTTGGCAATAACCTGGCCGCCAACAAGTCGCTGGCGACTTTGCCGCTGGCGGTACAGTTCATCGCCGTGATGTGCACCAGTATACCAGCCGCCATGGTGATGCAGCGCATCGGCCGCAAGAAAGCCTTCCTGCTGGCCTGCTTCTTCGGGATCAGCGGCGGCATCCTTACCAGCACTGCCATTCTCGGCGGCGATTTCTGGCAGTTTGTCGGTGGAGTTGCCTGCTTTGGTATTTTCAACGGCTTCGGCAATTACTTCCGCTTTACCGCCGCCGACAGTGTCGAGCCGGCCTACAAGAGCAGGGCCGTGTCGTACACCATGCTCGGCGGTGTGGTGGCCGCCATCGCCGGACCCACCCTGGCGCGCTGGTCGCGGGAATGGATCGCCAGCGCCGAGTTCGCCGGTAGCTACTTCTCGGCAACTGTGCTGTATCTTGGTATCTTCAGCGTGCTTACTTTCCTCAATATTGAGAACGAGCACTTCGGTAAGACGCGGGGCAGTACCGAAGGACGACCACTCCTCGATATCGCCCGGCAGCCGGACTACATGGTGGCTGTAGTCTGCGGCATGCTCGGCTACGCCATCATGTCTTTCGTCATGACGGCGACGCCCTTAGCCATGAACCATGCCATGTTCATGTTCGACGACACGGCGATCGTCATCCAGTGGCATGTCATGGCAATGTTCGCGCCGTCGTTTTTTACCGGCTCATTGATCCAGCGTTTCGGCGTGCTACGCATCATGGCCATTGGCGCCGTGTTGGGACTTGCTTGCGCTGGCATAAACCTGTCAGGCACTAATTTCATTCACTTCCTTACAGCTCTGTTCCTGCTCGGGTTGAGCTGGAACTTCCTTTTCGTCGGCGCCACCACGCTGCTCACGGAAACCTACAGGTCCGAGGAGCGCAACAAGGCTCAGGCTCTGAACGATTTCATCGTGTTCTCGACGGTATCCATGGGTTCGCTGTCCTCCGGTGTCCTGCAAAATGCGTTCGGCTGGCAGGCCATCAACCAGGGTGTGCTGCCACCGCTGTTCCTGATCCTGCTGGTGATCGGCGGGCTCGCCCACTACCGCACCCGGCGCCAGTAAGCCTTTACCCGCACCACCATGCGTAACTCGGACCGCTTCATGGACGTGGACTGCTGTGGCAAGCCGCGCCTGGTCTTCTGGGGAATGATCAAGATCACACTGGACGGCATCGACTGTGCCATCGTTGTGCTGGGCCGGTTGTACAACCGGTGGTTTGGTTATACCCGGCAGTAACTGATCTTTAAAACCGGCTTGGCTTCCTATCCCTTTAGGTTGAAGACCCGCTCCGCGTTGGTTTGATACAGCTTCAACTTGTCCGCGTCGGGAATCGGCAGGTTGTCGGTCGCGATGACTTCCTCGCTGTTGAACTCGTAGGGATAGTCCATAGCGTACAGGATGTTTTCCACGCCCATCACCTGTTGGCAGAACAGGATCGCCGGTTCCCAGCCCATGCCACTGGTGGTCATGAAGACGTTGCGCTTGAGGTACTCGCTGATAGGGTGTTTCAGCTTGTAGCCTCGGTTCTCCAGAATCACCTTCTGTTGGTAGTCGAGACGGAAAAGCCAGAACGGCAAGCCCTCGCCGCCGTGGCCGATCACCAGCTTCAGCTTCGGGAAACGGTCAAATACGCCGGACAGGATCAGCGCTACCGTGTGCATGGCCACGTCCACCTGGAATCCCATCACCGCCCCCTCCAGACCGCGCTTGGCGAACTCCGTCACCATGTTCGGCGGCGGCGATTGCGGGTGAATATAGATGGCGGCGTTAAGTGCCTCGGCGGCCTCGAAGATGGACCAGAATTTCGAATCGTCCAGGTATTCACCGTGCGTGTGAGAATTGATGACCACCCCGTTGAGGCCGAGCCGGTTCATGGCGCGGTCCATCTCTTTTGCGGCTGCAGCCGGGTCTTGGGGCGGCACAGCTGCTAGGGCAGAGAAGCGGTCGGGATACTTGCGGCAGGCCTCGGCCACCTCGTCGTTGCTGGATATGGCAACATCCAGCGCCTCGGCGGGATCCCTGAACGCTTGCACGGCGGGGGCGGTGATCAGCAGCAGCTGGCGGTCGATGCCGGTGGCGTCCATGTCGGCGATGCGGTTCTCACCGAGATCGGTGAGCTTGTCGAGGATGCCATTGGTATAGCCGACGTTCTGAGTGAGGAAGAAACCCCACATGGCAATAAAGCCGGGGTCGTTGAAGGTTTTGTCGTCGAGGAGCTTGCGCCAGCGATGGAGCATGTCTGCGGGGGCCCAGGCTTCTTCGGTGGCGATGCGTTTAAATTTTTGAGAAAAATCAATCTTCTTCATTTTACTTTTTTACCTGCCGCCGCAGGCGCTTTTTAAGATTTAGGTTTGGGGGGTGTAATGATTTTGTAAAGGCGTCATGAACTGTTGAGCACCTGCATGTCGCGGCGCTCGATGAAAGGGTAGTCCACGATAGGGTTTTCGCCTAGCAGACGCCGGCGCAGCATGTCGTGGGCCACAGCGCAGCTCATGATGCGCACCAGGGAGCGGGTGCGGTTGACCAGCCTAACTGCCTGTACCCAGCAGTGCTCACCGTCACACAGTGCGATGACGACCAGGCCGACAGGTTTGTCGTCCGTGCCGCCGTCGGGGCCGGCGATGCCGGTGGTGGCCAGGGCAAAATGGCTGCCCAGCTGTCGGCGCGCGCCGATGGCCATTTCCGCTGCCGTTTCCAGTGACACAGCGCCGCGGGCGGCAAGCGTGTCAGTGGCCACGCCAAGGATGCTTTCCTTGGTGGCATTGGCGTAGGTGACGAGGCCGCCGAGCAGGTAGTCGGAGGAGCCGGCAAAGTCCACCAGCTGGCTGGTGAGCATGCCGCCGGTGCAGGACTCGGCGATTGCCAGAGTTTGCTGCTGTTCCACCAGCAGGGTATGCACTTCCTCGGCAATCGAGGCAAAGCGGTCGGTTACTATCGCGTTGCCTAGCGCTTCTTTTACCTGGAAGACGTAGTCGCCCATGGCCTGGATACCGGCGCTGCCGCGGGCGAATACCTTGATCTCGACGATGGGCGGCGAGGGGCGGTAGCCGAGGGTGATGCCGGGTGGTACCGGCAGCGCGGTGAGCTGGTCGGCGAGCGTAGATTCGCCGTGCCCGAGGGTAACCAGCTTGGCCAGCCGGGTCGGGTCGGTGACACCGAAGGTCTCCCGAACAAAGACTAGGAACTGCTCTTCCACCATGCGCTTGAATTCATAGGGCACGCCGGGCGTGAAAAAAAGCCAGGCATTGTTGAGCTTCAGGCGGAAGCCAGGCGCGGAGCCTACGGGGTTGTCCACGAGAATGGCCGAATCCGGGAGCAGGCACTGCTTGTAGTTGCTCTCGGGCATGATGCGGCCGCGATTGGCGAACCAGCCTTCCAGGTGCTCCAGCCAGCCGGTGTGTTCTACCAGGTTGACGCCCATGGCCGCGGCCGCGGCCTCTGCGGAGAGGTCATCGGTGGTGGGGCCGAGCCCGCCGTTGATGAGAATGACGTCGGCCTGCTTGCTGCGTTCTTGGAAGATATCTATGAGGTCTTCCATGCGGTCGCCGACGGTAGTACGGCGCTGCAGCTCCAAGCCGTTGTCCATCAGTACGTTGGCGAACCAGGCGGCGTTAGTGTCCACGATCTGACCTGACAGTACTTCTTCGCCGGTGCTGATCATTTCAATTTTCATGGAAGTAATTCGCAGGGAAATCGCTAACGGTCAATAATAGCTTAATCGGACGTAAGAAAGGGAAAAGGGAAAAAGAAAAAAGTGTGAAGCCGGCAATACACTGTCGGGTGCCATGAAGAATGGTTCCCGCCCGGTGGGGTCGGGCCCCCTCAAGGAATCAGAAACCGCACGCATCGACGACGATTTTGTCCCCGTCGATGTAGATGTTGCAGCCGGACTCCAAGGACAGTAGGTCGATGATTTCATCGAAGGTCTTATCCTCGATCCGTAGAGACACCAAGATATCTTTGGCCAGTTCGTCCTTGATGTCGATGACACCCTGCAAGGCGTCGACCGGTGCACCGGTCAACACCATGATCCTGGTCTGGCCTCCACGATCCTGGTGGTTGACGATATTAACCTGATCCTCAAATGTCCTGTTGATGACGAAGTCGGCCGTTTTCTGCAGGCTCATCGCCAGCGGATGCAGCGCCCGGGGCAGCGGTGTCTCGTTGAGCACCAAACTCATCCTAGCATCGTGGCCGTTCCGAGTATGCCAGGTGAAGTTGACGCCTGCCGATGTTTCGCC
>JALRBG010000188.1 GCA_023257855.1 Pseudomonadales bacterium
AAGTCCGGGAGAATTCATCGCGTCTTGACGGCCTCGATCGCGATGCCGTCCGCCTTTACAACCTCATCTGGCAGCAGTTCCTGGCGTGCCAGATGACCCCGGCCCGCTACAAAAGCTCGACTGTGAAGGTCAAGGCCGCGGATTATGAACTGCGCATCAAGGGCCGCATCATGGAATTCGACGGCTATACCCGCGTGCTGCCAGCCAACAAAGACGGCGACGTGGAACTGCCGGACGTAAAAGTGGGGGATACCCTGGCCCTGATAAACCTCGATCCCATGCAGCATTTCACCAAGCCGCCGCCGCGTTATACGGAAGCGAGCCTGGTGAAGGAACTGGAAAAGCGCGACATAGGCCGCCCTTCGACCTATGCATCGATCATCTCCACGATCCAGGATCGCGGTTACGTGAAGCTGGAGAACCGCCGTTTCTACGCCCAGAAGATGGGCGATATCGTCACTGACCGCCTGGTCGAGAATTTCTCCGACCTGATGGATTATGAATTCACTGCGCGCATGGAAGACAACCTTGACGATATCGCGCAGGGCAACAAGGAATGGCTGGAAGTTCTCAACAACTTCTATACAGAGTTCACCAAGCAGTTGGAAGCAGCGCAGTCCGACGAGAACGGCATGCGCGAAAACAATCCCACGGAAACGGACATCAAGTGCCCGACCTGTGCACGAAACATGCAGATACGCACCGGTTCCACCGGCGTCTTTCTCGGCTGTTCCGGATACAACCTGCCGCCGAAAGAACGCTGCAAGACCACCATGAACCTGACGCCCGGCGATGAGGCAATCAGCGTGGACGCGGATGACGAAGCCGAGTCGCGCCTGCTGCTGCACAAGCACCGCTGCAAGATCTGCGATACTGCGATGGACTCCTATCTCATCGATGAAAATCGCAAGCTGCATGTATGCGGCAACAACCCCGGCTGTTCGGGCTTCGAGGTGGAAGAGGGCAAGTTCAAGCTGAAAGGCTATGACGGCCCGACACTGGAATGTGACAAGTGCGGTGCCGAAATGCAGCTCAAGAACGGCCGTTTCGGTAAGTATTTCGGTTGCACAGCTGCCGACTGCAAGAACACGCGCAAGCTGCTGCGCAACGGCGAGGCGGCGCCACCCAAGATGGATCCAGTGCCGATGCCCGAGCTCCAGTGCGAAAAAGTGGATGATACCTATGTGCTGCGCGATGGTGCCGCCGGCCTGTTCCTGGCCGCCAGCCAGTTCCCCAAGAACCGTGAAACCCGAGCTCCTTTCGTGGAGGAATTGCTGCCGCACAAGGACGAGATCGATCCCAAGTATGCCTTCCTCATGAAAGCGCCGACAGAAGATCCCGATGGCAACAAGACCGTGGTGAAATTCAGCCGCAAGAACAAGGAGCAGTACGTGCAGAGCGAGGTCGACAAGAAGCCTACGGGCTGGAAGGCGTTCTACCGCAAGGGGCGCTGGGTGGAGGACGGTAAGGAAACCGCAAGCGCCAAGTCAGCCTGAATTGCATGAGCCTGGCACCTGCCCATGGATGAACTGTTCACCTGGATAGAAGTCAACCACTGGATACTGCATGTATTCGGTGTAGTGGCTGCTACCGTCTTCATCAATTTCATCCTGCGACTGGTACTGCGCCGACTCATGCGCAAGGCGAAGGATTCCAGGAATGTCTGGGATGACGCCCTGGTCGATGCCAGCAAACGCCCGCTGCTGCTGTTCGTTTGGGTAATCGGCCTGTCAATAGCCGCGGAAATCGTCGAACGAGTCTCCGATAATGAGCTGTTCCAGTACACGACACTGGTGCGGCATATCGCGATCATCCTTCTGCTCATGATGTTCCTGGTGAAGCTCATCCGCAACGTGGAAGAAAGCATCATTGCCAGGCATGAGCTGAATGAAGTCGATGCGGACGAAGTTACCGTAAAGGTGATCGGCCGCCTGCTGCGTATTTCGGTAATGATCACCGGTGCCCTCGTCATTCTGCAGACGCTGGGCATCAGTGTCAGTGGCGTGCTTGCGTTTGGGGGTATCGGTGGCATCGCCGTCGGTTTTGCCGCCAAGGATCTACTGTCGAATTTCTTCGGCAGCCTGATGATCTACCTGGACAGGCCGTTTTCAATCGGCGACTGGGTCCGCTCTCCTGACCGCAATATTGAAGGCACGGTGGAAGATATAGGCTGGCGGCTGACGAAAATCCGTACTTTCGACAAGCGGCCGCTGTACATTCCGAACTCCATGTTCAATACCATCATCCTGGA
>JALRBG010000234.1 GCA_023257855.1 Pseudomonadales bacterium
ATCCCTATTGATTACTTCAAATTTTATAACTGCAAATCGAAAGGTACGCACATGACAGCTGAATATTTCAAAGAAGGCGAATGGTGGGTCAGTCCCTACAACGTCATCGACGAAGTCACCAAAAATTTCGACCTTCCTGAAAAAGTGGAAATCCACGACGCCACCCTGCGTGACGGTGAGCAGACACCTGGCGTGGTGTTCAGCCCCGAGGACAAGATCGCCATCGCCGAAAAGATGAGCGAGGTTGGCGTTAACCGCATCGAGGCCGGCATGCCTGCCGTGTCCCCGGACGATTACAAGGCCATCAAGCAGATCTGTTCGCTTGGCCTGAAATCCAAGATTTATACGTTTGCCCGCGCCATGGAATCCGATATCGATTCCGCCATCGAATGCGGCGCCGACGGCGTGATCATCGAGGTGCCGATCGGCTACCCAAAGCTGAAATACCAGTT
The DNA here is from genome assembly GCA_023257855.1 of Pseudomonadales bacterium. Lineage (GTDB taxonomy): Bacteria > Pseudomonadota > Gammaproteobacteria > Pseudomonadales > Pseudohongiellaceae > Eutrophocola. Next base: position 453 of record JALRBG010000234.1, read on the forward strand.
CAAGTGGACCTGGGAAGACGTTTACAAGAAGAGCGCTCCCATCATCAAGTATGCCAAGGACCATGGGCTGCATACTGTGTTCTTCCCTTACGACACCACCCGTGCTCGTGATGAAGACCTGGAAAACCTGCTCAAGGCCGTCATGGACAACTGCGCCCCGGACTCTGTCGGTGTCGTGGATACCATGGGTTGCGCACTGCCGGAAGCAATCAAGTACATGGTACGCAAGGTGAAGGGACTGACCGGCCTGCCGGTGGAAGTACATACCCATAATGATTTCGGCATGGGTGTGGCGACCGAACTGGCTGGCGTGGAAGCGGGTGCCACCGTGGTGCATTCCTGTGTGAATGGCCTCGGCGAAAGAACCGGCAACGCCGCCATGGAAGAACTGGTGCTGGCCCTGGAAGTGCTGTACGGCATTCCGATGGGTTACGACATGAAGAAATTCCCGGAGCTGTTCGACCTGGTGTCAAGACTGAGCAACATACCGCTGGCGGCGAACAAGCCTGTGGGCGGTTCCCGCAACTTTACCCGCGAATCCGGTATCGGCGTTGACCTGGTACTGGAAGAACCTCTGGCCATGTTTGGTACGCACCCGGCACTGACCGGTCGCCACGGTGACATCGTCCTGGGCAAGAAGAGCGGCAAACGCTCCGTAACCTACAGCCTTGAGCGTATGGGCATCAGTGATTACAGTGACGAGGCCGTTGCCGAGATCCTGTCCCAGGTGAAGGCGCTGGGTATCCAGAAGAAAACCATCATCACCGAAGACGAATTTCGCAATATCGTCAGCAGCGTGATCTGATGCCACCCTTATCCTGACAGGGTGAAAAAAAGCCGGTGACATCACCGGCTTTTTTATGTCCGCCGTTTTGCTGTAATAAAACGGAATAAAAAAGGCCCGGTGTTGAGCCGGGCCTTTCAGGTTTCAGTTGGGCAGTCGGTTGAGAAGTCGGTTAAGAAGTCGGTTAAGAAGTCGGCTAAGAAGTCGGTTAAGAAGTCGGTTCAGTTGCCGGCGACCATGTTCTCGTCGTGCTCCGGTGCAATGCTGTAGCGGAAGGCATGGCTGTTGGCGATGCCCTTGATCAGTGCCGAGAACCGGTAATCCTCGTCAGCGGCTTCTCTCACGAGCTCACGCACCAGCGGCATATCGTCTGCCTCGACCGGTCGGCCCAGGGCAAAGGTCATCAGCCGGGTGGTGACAGTGCGGGCAAACATGTCCGGGTTAGCGGTCAGGGCTGCCCGAAGATCATCCGGACCGTTGACCGGCATGCCGCTAGGCAGTACTCCGGAAGCGTCTATGGCGTCGCGGGAGAAGCGGTCGATATCACGCCAGTGGCCAACCGCGTCGAAATTTTCCAGGGCAAAACCCAGTGGGTCCATGACACCGTGGCAGGCAAAGCAGGTTGGATTCTGGCGATGCTGTTCCAGCCGCTCACGTACCGTGGTGGCGGGTTTGCCGACTTCATTCTCTGCAAGGTCCTCGACATCGGGCGGGGGTACAGGCGGCGGTGTGCCCATGATGTTCTCGAGAATCCAGGCGCCGCGCAGTACCGGCGAAGTGCGGTTGGGATAGGCGGATGACATCAGGATGCCGCCTTTGCCCATCAGGCCCCAGCGGGTGGAGTCAACAAGTTCGACGCGGCGGAAACGATTGCCCTTGACGTTGCGAATGCCGTAATGCAGGGCCAGGCGCTCATTCAGGTATGTGTAATTCGAGGTCAGCAGGGCATGCACGCCAAGGTCGTCGCGAATCACGCTGTCGATGAAAAGCTCCAGCTCACGCTTGAAGTCAGGACGCAGGTCACCGGCGCCGAAGGCGTAGGGGAAGATGCCGCCGTCGGGATTGATTTCGTCGAGCTTGGACAGTTCCAGCCACTGGTAGGCGAAGTTGGACGCCAGGGTCTCAGAGCGCGGATCGGCGATCATGCGTTCGATCTGGGCTTCGAATACAGCCGGCTCTGACAGCTCGCCGGCAATGGCCAGGTCCAGCAGTTCCCGGTCCGGGGTGCTGCTCCAGAGGAAGAAGGACAGGCGGGTGGCCAGTTCCAGGTCGTCCAGGGCATAGATCTCTCCAGGCTCGAGTTCCTCCGGCGCGATATGGATGCGGTAGAGGAAATTGGGACTCGCCAGGGCGCGCGTCAATGCACGACGCACGCCTTCCTCGAAGCCGCCGATAGTATGGCCCTGCTCGTAAAAGGCCAGCAGCGGTGCCATGTCCTCGGCAGTCAGCGGGCGCCGGTAGGCAAGGGTGGCAAACTCATCGATGATCTGTCCGGCACAATCCCGTTCCTGGCTGGCATTCTCGGGATAGCAGGTGAAGATCTTATTCCGGCTTGGGGTGCTGCTGATGCCGGTGGGGTTATAAGGGCCGCGGATTTCCACGGACGGAATCGACAGGATGCGGTCCTGAAGTGTGCCGGGAATAGGCGGTTCGAGCCGGTCGTCGGATTCGGCAAAGGTACGGCGGATGAAGGTCACGCCTACCTTGTGCGGTCCGGCCGTGGTGGTGAAGCGGATATCCTTGGTCCGGCCGTTGATGTCATCCATCGGGGCGGCCTGGTCGAGATCGAGCGCGATGCGGTCCTTGTCGCCGCCGAGGACGGTCTGGTACACCTTTTCACCATCGATGGTGACGATCATGGTGTTTTCGAACTCGATATTGAACATCCATGCGAACAGGTTGAAATCACCGACATTAATGGCGTATTCCCCGTCGGCCGGGAACCAGTGCTCCACCAGCATGCCGCCACGGGTTCCAAGGGGCAGGCCGGCGATATGCTGTTGCTGGGAACCACCGCCCTGCATGCGGATGGGAAGGTCCTCTTCGGGGAAGTAGGTGGTACTGCCGGTGGCCGGCGACTTGTCGCCGATGGCCTGCTCCATGATGGAGCGGGCTGCCAGAACGTACTGGTTAATGAAGGCGGGCGTGACATTCAGGGCCTCGGCGATATTGTCGAAACCTTCCAATGAATTGTCTTCGGGCAGGATGTCGGCCGGATTGAACGCGATACCGGTGAGATCACGAATGGCGTTGGCGTATTCCTTGCGGTTGAGGCGGTGAATGGGCACGCTGTGGTACACCGGCTCTTTTTCCGCCGCTTCATTGAGGTAGCCTTCGAGCCAGGAAACAAAAGTGGTCAGGGTCTCCTCGGGGGGCTTTTTCTGCCCGGCGGGCGGCATCATGCGGCCATTGAGCTTCATGACTGCCTTTTCCCAGGTCTCGGTATGCTGCGGCACTTCATCCACGAACATCGTGGTGAAATCGACACCGCCGGAGTAATCCTCGAAATTATGGCACTCGGTGCAATATTCGTTGAGGAAGTCCCACTGTTCGTCGGCACGCTCCATGGCGGCGTAATCGGACGCCTGCTGGGCAAGGGCGCCAGCGGTCGGGGCCAGCGCGAGCAGTGTGATGATCGTCAGGGCGAGGATTCGGAATTGTCCGGACCGGGTATCAAGTTTGTTCATGGTGTCAGGGTACTGGGTAAATTGGAAAAAAATCGGTAACAAAACAGCAAGTATCAAGTGAAAAGCCCTGATTTTGCGTGCTTTCCGGGGTGCTTATTGTAATGTGCCGCCCCGGGGTCCGTAAACACGGATCCGGGGGGCATAATCAGGCAGCTCAGGCCAGCTTGGCGGTGATTTTCGCCACGTGTTCGCCCTGGAACCGCGCAATGTTGAGTTCGTCCTCCGAAGGCATGCGGCTGCCGTCGCTGCCGGTAATGGTGGAGGCGCCGTAGGGTGTGCCACCGGAAATTTCCGCCATGTTGGTCATCTGGGGTATGGCATACGGGACGCCGACAACGATCATGCCGTGATGGAGCAGGGTGGTGTGGAAAGAAGTGATGGTGGTTTCCTGGCCGCCGTGCTGTGAAGCCGTTGACGTGAAGACACTGCCTGGTTTGCCCACCAGTTTGCCTTCCATCCACAGGCCGCCGGTCTGGTCGAGGAAGTTGCGCATCTGGGCGGCCATGTTGCCGAAACGCGTAGGTGCGCCGAAGATGATGGCATCGTAATCACCGAGTTCGCCCGGGCTGGCGATAGGGGCATCCTGGTCAAGTTTCACGCCGGCGGCCTTGGCCGCCTCCTCGGGCATGAGTTCAGGGACACGCTTGATGACGACTTCGGTACCCGCGACCTTTTTCGCGCCCTCGGCAACAGCGTTGGCCATGACTTCCATATGACCGTACATTGAGTAGTACAACACCAGGATCTTGCTCATTAACTTCACCTCGATTCGGCTTCAATTTGGTTAGGGGCATCATAATGGCTTTGCGGCGGTATTTCATGTGTTTCCGCATGCCCCTACAGGCAGCGGCGTTGTACTATATGCCAATCCCTTTATAATGCCGCGCCTTGCTCCTCCCGGTGCGCATTCTTTTTAACAATCCAGATATTCCCGATGGCTGACAAACCCGTCATTTACCTTTTGCCAGGCCTGCTGTGCGACCGTGATGTGTGGCAGTATCAGGCCAGGGCGCTGGCGGATGCCTGCGAGGTCAGGATACCGGATTACCGCGGCGTGGATTCCCTGTCTGCCATGGCAGCGCAGATCCTGGCCGAGGCGCCACCGCGATTTGCAGTTGCCGGCCATTCCATGGGTGGGCGAGTCGGACTCGAGCTGATTCACTCAGCGCCGCAGCGGATATCCCATCTCATCCTGCTCAGTGTCGGTGCCCATGCTGTCACCGACGAGGAGTGCGAGCAGCGCAGCAGTCTGGTCGAGGAGGCTGCGAGTATCGGGATGGATCGTTATGCCGCCAGCTGGGCGGATCTCATGCTCGGTTATCGCGACAAGGATAATCCCGCCGTACGCCGGATCATCGAGACCATGGCCCGGAGGCAGGATCTGGATGATTTCATTGCCCATATCACCGCAGGCCTGGGCCGGGCAGACCAGGCGAAATACCTGCCGGATATCACCATTCCCGTCCTGCTGGTAGTGGGGGAAAAAGATACCTGGAGCCCGGTCAGCCAACACCAGGATATCCTGCGTTTGATTCCCGCCGCCACACTGGCCGTGGTTCCCGACGCCGGGCACATGGTGCCGTTGGACCAGCCCGATATCGTCAGCCAGCTGATAGTGGACTGGCTGCGCAGCATATAAGTCTTTTTAAAATATCAAATATATGCAAGATAGTGGTTTTTCCAAGAACTGCTATTGCACTGCAAAAAACGCTTGGTTAGCATTCTCGCCTAAGTTTTATTATTTGCAATGAAGACCGGGGAATCTGTTCTTATCCTGGTTACGTAAGACCATTACAAGAAATACGGACCTTTTTCCGTTTTGTAAACCAGGGGGATACATGCATACCAGGAAATCAATCCTGGCCGCTGCCATTGCAGCCGCCACAATCACGCCATCAACCCAAGTCCTTGCCCAGCCCGGCAGCGACTCCGTCATCGAAGAAATAGTCGTAACATCACGTAAACGTGAGGAATCCTATGTCGATGTCCCGGTCGCCGTCACGGTATTCACGGAGAACGAGGTCGAGGCCGCCGGCATTGAAACGCCGGCAGATTTTATCGCGCTGACACCGAACGTGACCCTTGTGCAGGTGCAGAATGCCGGCAACTCCTTTGTCACGGCGCGCGGTATTTCCCAGAACCGTAACACGGAGATGTCCGTGGCAGTGCTGATGGACGGCGTGCTGATGGTGAACCCGGCGCAGTTCAACCAGGAATTGTTCGATATCCAGCAGATCGAAGTGCTCAAAGGGCCCCAGGGCGCCCTTTATGGCCGCAATGCCATTGGCGGGGCCATCGTGATCAATTCCCGCGAACCTGCAGACTTCATGGAAGGTGCCGTGCGGGTAGGCTATGACTCCGGCGACGGTTATGCCGCCGATGCCTATATCAGCGGGCCGGTTGCCAATTCCGATACCCTGAAATTCCGGGCGGCTGTTTCCCGCAAGGACGTTGACGGCTACCTGGACAATCCTTACCTGGGCGAAAAGGCCGACCCTTACGAAGATACCTCAGCGAGGCTGCGGTTCATCTGGGATCCCAGCGATACGTTCCGTGGCGACCTGCGGCTGTATACCTCAAAACTGGAAACGCAGGCGCTGTACTACAACATCCGCGAGTCGGCGCCGGCCCCGTTTCCAGGCGCCCCGTCTGCCTTTGGCCGGGACAACGGCTACCCGGATTCCGTCAACGACACCAGTTTGCCTATCCGCGTCAACAACCCGGGTGTCAACGAGCGTGACCTGAGCAATGTTGCCCTGAAGCTGGACTGGGAACTGGGCAACGGCACCCTGACGTCGATCACCTCGTACGACACCCTCGAGGAAGTGCTGACCGGTGATGCTTGGGACTTTCTGCCCACCGATGAGGCGGTGATCCCGACGTTCTTCGGCTTTCCCGACCAGAACCAGAGCCAGTACCTGGAAGTCGATGCGCTGAGCCAGGAAATCCGCTTTACCTCACCGTCAGAAGATCGATTCCGCTGGATCGTCGGCGGTTATGCCGTGCAGACAGACCGCTTCATCTCTACAGGCAACATGGTGGACACAGGGCAGGGCGTTTTCCCGGTTTACCGTGCACCCCGAGGCAACTTCCCCTTCGATTTCGCCACTGACTCCATCAACCCGCAGGTTACCTACCTGGCGGACTCCCAGGACAATTTCGCCTGGGCGGTGTTTGGTGAGATGGCCTACGACATCAGTGACGCCACCGAAGTGGCCTTTTCGCTCCGCTATGACGATGACGAGCGTGACAACACGACACTGACCCCGACGGCGTTCCTGCCGAACGTGGCCGGATTCCCTGAAGGTTTCACCGGTGAAGTCAGGACGCAAAGCTGGGATGAATGGCAGCCGAAACTGACCTGGCGCTACAAGCCCACAGACACCCTCAGCTACTACGCCTCGCTCAGCCGCGGGTTCCGCAGTGGCGGCTTCAACCAGACCGGCGTTGGTGCCGTGGCCTTTGCCAACGGCTTCCTGGGGGTAGGTGACACCTACGACGCCGAAGTGGTCGACACTATCGAGGCCGGCGTTAAAGGCCAGTTCATGGACGGCAGGGTGCGTTCCAACTTCACGGTTTTCAGGTCGGAAGCGGAGGGAACCTATTTCTTCATCTTCCTGGCGGCCAACTCCACCCAGAACCTGGGTAATTTCAATGAAGTGGAATACCAGGGATTTGAATTCGACCTGGCGGCGCGTCTGACGGACAACCTCAACCTGAATTTCGGTTATGGCTACACCGACAGTGAAATCACCGACTCGGAGACGCCCAGGGATATCGGCGATCGTGCACCCAACGTTTCCAAGTTCACCCTGAATGCCGGCTTTGATTACCATTACCCGATTCAGGCCTTTGGCGAGGGCCTGGAAGCCTTTGTGCGTATGGACTACCAGATACTCGGGGACACCGCATTTTTTGACAATAATCAAGAGGGCACCAATAACCGGGACGACGTACACCTGCTGGATTTCCGTTTTGGAGTAGAATTGCCTGACGACTGGACGCTGACAGCCTGGGGCAAGAATGCCCTGGATGAGGAATACAACACCGAGTACTCCACAGGCGGTTTCGTGTTCAAGGCCCTGCCGGCCCGATTCGGTCTGGATTTTGTGAAACGCTTTTAAATAACATAATATGGTGAACTGAATTTCGCCTGCGAATTGAATGAGGATTGCCCAATGAATGCGCAAAGCAAGCTACCTTCCCGACTGCATCACAACGCTTACGTGGTGAAGGATCTTGAAAAGACCCGCCAGTTTTATGAAGACCTGCTGGGTCTTCCGCTGACTGCGACATGGTGTGAAAAAACCGATCTGTTCGGCAAGGAAAGAACCTACTGCCACTGCTTCTTCAGCATTGCGGATGAAAGCGCCCTCGCATTTTTCCAGTTTGCCGACGCCGAGGATGATGCCCAGTTCGGTCCTGAACTGCCAATCTCAGGCTTTCGCCATATTGCGCTGAAAGTGGAGCAGGATCTGCAGGACGAGTTGCTGCAGAAAGTCAAAAGCTCCGGTTATCCGGCCGACAAGTACTACTTCCTTGAGCACGGCTACTGCCATTCCCTGTACGTGATTGACCCTGACGGCCTGATCGTGGAGTTCTGCACCGACCACCCGGATGTGGAAAAGATCAATGCCGAAGTCCTGCCGAAAGCTCACAGTGAGCTCAAGCGCTGGTTGGCCGGCGATCACACGCCAAACAACGACGCCTACCACAGGTAACAGCCGGTCTAATCACTTTTCGGCGCTGAAAAGCCATACCCGCATGAACCCCGGGCCCGGGCTGCTAAAAGCAGTGCCGGGCCGTTTTTTTTGGGGCTGTGCATAAATTGTGAAAAGTCCAATTATTTACCAAGGATTTATAGGATAACCACATGAAATTTGGTAGATTATTCGGGCTTGTGGAAAGCAGGGGGAAAACGGGGGATGGTCCGGGAAACCGGCAGTCCATCATTTGGGGGTGCTGACGCAGCGACCCGATTCCCGCCCCGGTTTATCTTTTCAAAAACAACTATAGCGCCAAGCAAGCGCGAAAAGTCTGGTTGGAGTCAACATCGATGTTTTTACGAATTTATCAACGCATTATCAAAGGTCTGACAATCGTTCTGGGTCTGGTCATGCTGGCCGGCACTGCCCATGCGCAGGAAGGCCATCCTCTGAAGGGATCCTGGATTGGTGAGTGGTCCGGTAATACCGCCCTGGGTGATTTCGTCCTCGTCGTCATGGACTGGGATGGTGAAACGGTATCCGGCATGATCAACCCCGGCACCGACAACCTGGCAATAGACAGCGTCGACCTTGACCCGTCGGACTGGTCCGTGGAGATCAAGGCCGGTGATTACACTATCGATGCCTCCATCGAAAATCTGGAACTGCCTTCCCGTTCACTGACAGGTACCTGGAGCAGCAGGAACGGACGCGGCGATTTCGATATCGTCAGACAGTAATTCGCGGCTTCACGCTAATTGGCGCGAACAGATTGGATACGCTAGAGATACGCTAGATATGAAGCAAGAATTGAAAAAGAACAGAATACCGACTCCGGTGAAATTGCTGGCGGGAATGCTGGCCGCTGTCACTTTCAGCACTGTATTTGCCCATCACCCCATCCAGGGCAAGTTCGACCCGGACGCTGATGTCCAGTTTTCGGGCATCGTTACCAGGGTTGACTGGCGCAGTCCCCATGTCCATGTCTTCATGAATGTGCGTGAAGGCAACAGCATGGTGAACTGGGCTGTCGAACTGGAAAATCCCTATATCCTCATCAACAACGGCTGGCACGAAGATTCCCTGCAGCCCGGTGACGCCGTGAGTGTTGCCGGCATGCGTGCACGCAACGGCAGCAGGCAGGTCTGGGGTGAACAGGTATCACTTACCGATACCGGCCGCCCGGTTTACACGGTGAACGACACAAGTCCGGCCAAGCCGTTGTCACCGCGTCCCGTGCCGCGCTGGTCCGAAGACAACCATCCTGTCCTGGGGGCAGTCCCGGGGGGTGCAGACGGTATCTGGGGCTACCCGACCAGTAAGGCTCTCGTCGAGGACGGCGTGAATGTGGGCATGAACGAATACGGTCTGCTCGACAATGTCGCCGATGCGGCCAAGGTGGCTCCCATGCAGGACTGGGCCCTGGCCCGATACATTCACCGGCAGGAACGCGACCTGCGCGATGACCCCATGTATCTCGACTGTAAACCACCGGGTGGTCCGCGCCAGTACCAGTCCGATCTTGGCTTGCAGCTGATCGAGGACAAGCAGAACCAGCGCATATTCGTCCTGCTCGGCAGCGGCAACAGGAACTACCGTATCATCCACATGGATGGGCGCGATCCTGTCGGCCTGGTCGGCGGTGACGATGACAACCCCCTGTTCTATGGCCGTTCCGTTGGTCGTTGGGAGGGCGACACCCTGGTCGTCGACACCGAGGGATTCAACGAGGGATTCTGGTTCACCAATGGCGGCCTGCCGCACACGGACCGGTTATCCATGGTGGAAAAATTCACCCGCACAGATTTCGATACACTGCATTATGAAGTAACTATCGATGACCCGGGAGCTTACACCAGACCCTGGACAGTCAGCTGGGATCTCAGCTGGGTCGGGGGCGCGGAGCTTCCATTTTCTTTATGCCAGCACAACAGGCAATAAACGAGGTAAACACTCATGAAACATCTGATCAAATTGATTCTTGCCGGCTCCTTGATGCTCGCCGGCAGTGTATTTGCTCACCACTCCTTCGTGGCTGAGTTCGATTCCAACAAGCCCATCCAGTTACAGGGCATCGTGACCAAGGTCGAGTGGACCAATCCGCACGTATGGATTTATCTGAACGTGAAGAATGAAGAGACCGGCGAAGTGACCAACTGGGGTGCTGAAATGGGCCCGCCACACGGCCTGCAACGCCGCGGCTGGAGAAGAACCACCCTGAATATCGGCACACCGATCACCGTTGACGGTTTCCTGGCCAGGAACGGTACTCCGCGCGTCAATGCGCGCAGCGTTACCCTGACCGCCACCGGCAGTTCACCGGGCCAGACCCTGGACGCTGATTCCAGTATCGGCAGCGGCCAGCAGTAAGAACGACAGAGAGATTTTTGTCCACGGAGGTTTGAACGTGAGATTGAGAAAGCCAACACTGGCATCGGTCCTGCTGACCCTGGCAGTCGGTATGAGTGCGTCGTTGCAGGCACAACCCAGGCCGGAGAGCGGCGAGGTATTCGGGCCGGCGCCGCGTAATGCGGATGGTCGTGTAGTCCTCGGCGGTGCCACACCAGCCGAAAAAGGCGTATGGACACCAAGATTCAGCATTTTTGATCCTGTCGCGCCGGTGGATGTCGTGCCGTTCAAACCCTGGGCAAAAGCCCTCTACGATGAACGTCAACTGCATGAGCTTGAGCCCCACGCCCGTTGCAAGGCTTCCGGAGGCTCAAGGCAGTTCCTGACCCCGTACGGCGTAGAGTTCGTCGAGATCACTGCATTGCAGAAACTCTACATTTTCGATATCGGCGGCCCGCATACCTACCGTGTCGTGTACATGGACGGACGTTCCCATCCGGCAAACCCGGAACCCAGCAACTACGGCCACTCGGTCGGCTGGTGGGAAGGCGATACACTGGTTGTCGATTCAGTAGGGTTCAACGAGGACTTCTGGTTCGGCAGGCGCGGGCTGCCGCATACCGAGCAATTGCACATCATCGAACGATTCAACCGCTACAACTCCGATCGGATCGACTACACGATCACCGTGGATGACCCGGGTGCCTACACAGCCCCGTATACCGGCGGTTTCAACCTTGGCTGGCAGGAAGATCAGGAGCTGTTCGAGTATGTTTGCCAGCAGGCGAACTACGCTGCAGAGCTGATGGTTGGGCAGGAGTCCGATAAGGTCGACAGGAGCAGTCCAATCGTCCCATAAAGCAAAGTACACTTTCAGATGTTTTAAAGAAACGGGGCCTGTGGCCCCGTTTTTTATTCAGGTCGCCGCCGTCTTTTTGGGCAGCATCTGCTTCACTTCTGTTGAAAAGACCACGGTATTGTTCTGCTCGTAAGCTTCGTGGTTCTTGGCCAACTTTGCCTTGTCGTAAATATAGTTGACCATCATGCCAGCACTCTGCTGCAGGCCGTTCGCCGATAAGTCAGCTCGCCAGTTGATCTTGCCCAGGGTGGCGCCGTTGCCGAGATGAAAGCGGGCAACAGGGCAGGCGGGCTTGTCCCGGCTTTTTTCGTTGATCAGGTAATGGGCACAGATACTGGTCATGATCCGCTCCAGTCCTGGATCCTCGAGGATGGCCGCAGTCGGGAAATCCAGAACCTCGCTGACCTGACGCTTTTCCTTCTTGTCGAGGAATTCAAGATTATCAAGTGCTTTCTTTAACCACGCGCTGAACCTGGGCAAGGGTGACAACGTGGAAAATGTCTTCAGGCCGGGAATCTCGCGCTGCAGTTTCTCCACGACCTGCTTGATGAGAAGGTTGCCGAAAGAAACGCCGCGCAGGCCATCAAGGCAGTTGTTGATGGAATAGAAAATCGCTGTGTTGTAAGTGGCGTCCCGGTCACCGTTGACATCTTCCTTGATCAGTTCGGCCACGTTGGTGGAGATTTCATTGGTCAGTGCCACCTCCACGAAGATCAGCGGCTCGTAAGGCATGACCGGATGGAAGAAGCCATAGCAGCGACGATCCAGCTCCAGGCGCCGGCGCAGGTCATCCCAGCCTTCGATTTCATGTACGGATTCATATTCGATGAGCTTCTCCAGTACCACGGCCGGGGTTTCCCAGTCGATGCGCTTGATGTCCAGGAAACCGCGGTTGAACCAGGAGCGAAACAGGTGCAACAGGTCGTTGTCGATGGCCAGCAGCCCGGGGTTGTCCTTCAGGGCATCGGTGATGTCCTCGCGCATGCTGATCAGTGCGCGGGTGCCGTCCGTTGCCATGTTCAGGGCCCTGAACAGATCCAGCCGGCGTGATTCGCTGGCTTCGTGCAGTGCCTGGATGGCCTGCTGTGTGGGTTTTTCCTGGAAACCGGCAATGGCCGCGTTTACCTTGGCGGGGCTGGCCGCGAGACTGCTTTCAAGAAAATGGAAGAATTC
>JALRBG010000313.1 GCA_023257855.1 Pseudomonadales bacterium
CGAGATCATCCTGAGGGAAGGCAGTGGCCGGAGCGGTTCCATACTGCGCCGTTCAAGCATCGTCGAGGACACCCTGGTACTGGGACTGTCCCTTCCGGCCGGCACCTATACTGCGGAAGTCATGCTGAAGAGTGCTGCATCGGGTTCACATAATTTCGAACTGGTCTCCAGCGAGGAAGTCATTCCTTGGCAGTTCAACGAAGTCTCGGCACTGGCAGGCATCCATCATGTCCACGGCTACAAGGACGGCGATTTCGACACCAGTGACCCGAGCTATGAGCGCATCCTGCAGGGCGGCGGTGTGGCCAGCGCCGACTACGACCTCGACGGCTGGCCCGACCTGTATGTGACCGCGGGCAGCGCCGGGGCGAACCTGCTCTACCGCAACCAGGGCGATGGCACCTTCGTGGACATGGCAGCGGCGGCCGGTGTGGCCTTTACCGGGCGCAAGGATGCCGGTGCGACCTTTGCCGACATGGACGGTGACGGCTGGCCGGACCTGTTCCTGGGCGGCGTGAACGGTACGCCACCGCTGGTCCTGCGCAACCGGCAGGACGGCACTTTCGAGGATGTCACCGAGGCCTCCGGCCTGGCTGGCATTTCCAATGCCTACAGTGCTTCCTTCGCCGACTTCGACAAGGACGGTGATCTCGATACCTACATCAGTCACTGGAACGACAGTCACCAGGGGAAGTACCTGTTTACCAATGACGGCAAGGGTGTCTTCACCGACGTTAGCGCACAGGCGGGTATTCCTGATGGCCTTATGGCGGACTATACGCCGATCTTTGCTGATATCGACAACGACGGCTGGCTCGACCTGCTGGTAGCAGCTGACTACAACTCAAGCCAGGTGTTCATCAACAATCGAAACGGCACGTTTAGATTAGCGACAGATGTCAACGTCATCACCGACGAGAACGGCATGGGTGCCAGTGCCGCCGACTATGACAATGACGGAGACATCGACTGGTTCGTGACCAGTATATTCGATCCATCCGGGCTACCAGACAATGATCTTACACAGGGAGCTGCGGAGGCCACAGGAAACCGGCTTTATCGCAACAAGGGGGACGGTACCTTCGAGGACGTTACTGAGGCCGCCGGTGTGCGCCTTGGCAGTTGGGGCTGGGGCAGCTGCTTCGCCGACTTCAATAACGACGGCCACCTCGACCTTTTCCACGTCAATGGCTACATCACAGGCAACTTCAACACCAACGCCGCCTTCCTGAAGGATGAGTCACGCCTGTTCATCAACAACGGCGACGGCACGTTCGAGGGCTACCGGCAGGACCTCAACCTTTCGGACAGGGGCCAGGGACGCGGCCTGGTGTGCTTCGATTACGATCTCGATGGCGACATCGACATCTTCGTGGCCAACAACCAGCAGGCGCCCGCGCTGTACCGTAACGACGGCGGCAATGACCTCAATTTCCTGCATGTTAGGCTCGGCGGCGATGCTCTTAACTCAGAGGGTGTCGGCGCTAGGATTACCGTCGTGACCGGAGCCTTGAGCCAGGTGCGTGAAATACGTGCCGGCAACAATTTCATCTCGTCCAACCCGGCTGAAGCGTATTTCGGCGTTGGCACTGCCAAAGTCATCGATGAAGTTCGGATAACCTGGCCATCAGGAGAGGTCAAAATATTCAGCAAGGTCAAGGCGAACCAGATGCTGACCATTTTCAAATGATTTTTAACTCAAATAAAAAAAGGCCGCACCTTTCGATGCGGCCTTTTGACTTTTCTTGAGATTGGGACTTAGAAGTTCGCTCTCAGACCCACACGGAACGTACGTCCGATAGTGTCATAGAAAGTCGGGTTGGTGGAGCCACCGACGCCAGTACCCTGGAGGGGTGGATCCTTGTCGAACAGGTTGTTCACGTTACCAAACAACTGCATATCAACATTAGCTACATTGAAGCTATAAGCAGCATTCAACGCCCAGTTGACATAGTTAGGGGTCCGGTTTGTTTCCATACTGACATCACTAGTGGGATCATAACCAGTATCTTCAGGTCCGATGCGGTCGGCATAAAGCTGACCTGACTTAATCCAACGTGCAGACGCTGTGATTGTGAAGGGACCGTTGATGTAGGTGTTGATCCACTGAGCGGACCAGCTTGGCGCGGCTGACCAGTCAGACAGGAAACCGTTGGTCTGTCCGGTAGTGCCGGCGATGTTGCGGATCAGTTGTGGATTGGCTTCAGTCGGCTGAATCAGCTGCTCAAGCATACGGGTCGCAATCAGCCTTGAGGTGATTGTGCCCGCGCTGAACTCACCCGCCCAGTCTGCAGATATGTCCCAACCACTCGCTTCGTATGCACGGAAGTTTCGTGCGGTCGGCGTGACTGCATCGATCTTTGAGTAGCCCTGAGTGAGGTCACCAGAGTTAATTGGTGTGCCTGTTATTTGCTGACAGTAGGAGAGGATCTTATTGAAACAGCCATCCAAAACTAGGCCTGTGTTTGCCGGGGTAATGGCATCCTCAATTTCGATGTTGAAGTAGTCAACTGCGAAACGCACGTTTACGGAGTTCGGAGTCCACACCACACCGGCGGTCATGGTGTCTGATTTTTCAGCCTCGAGGCCGGTGGTGGCACCACCGCGCAGCTCGATTGTGCAGGGGTCACCCGTATTGGTGAAGAAGCCCTGGCTGAGGTTGCCGGTCCACTGGTTAGAGCAGAAGCCGAACGGACCCCCGCGCTGCAGGTCCTGACCGTAGTACAGCTCACGGAAGTTCGGAGCACGCAGGTCGCGGGAGAGAGAACCACGTAACCGGATAGAATCAGTTGCCTGCCAATTGCCTGTGACCTTCCATGTGGTGAAGTCGTACTCGAACGTCTGGCCGGGGCTAGGCGTACCGAGTCCGGCAGTATTTTCATACTCAGAGTTACGGGCCGCCAACTGCACGTCAAACGTTTCAGTGAACGGGATCTGCAGTTCGGCGAAGTATTCGAACACTGCCACATCACCACCGAAGCTTTCACCATACTGGATCAGGTAGTCGCGGCGGGCATAGTCCGGCTGGGACGGGTCGGAGATGTTGGCAATCGACTCGTCACGCCAGGAAACACCCACGGCCGCCCGGACCGGACCGGCACCAAAACCGTCAAAGACCTCACCAGAGGTAACAAATTCCCACATGTCCTGGTCAACCGTTGTTAACTCAAGCAGGCGGCCCCAAGCGTAATCGTAGCCACCACCCTCGTTCAATTTTCCAACGCCCAAGACGTTGATAGGCTGACAACCGGTGATCAGACGCGGATCCTTGACGAATCCAGGAGGAATGCCATCACGTATTATGCGGCAGACCGCCTTGCCGGTGCCGTCATCAACGGCGTCCAGAGCAAAGCCAAAACGCTCCAGCTGGATGTTGCCATTGACCAGCTGGGTCCTGTCGGATTTTCCATACTGGTAGTAGGCATCCCAGGTCCAGGTGGTGTCACCCCAACGTCCGCTCAGGCCCAGGGCATAACGCTCGAGGTCGGTTGTGGTTTCGTTGTAGGTATCCACCTCATCGGAGTAGTTCTTATTGAAAAAGCACGGACCAAATGGGCAGGGATCAACACCGGTGGCACGCAACTTCTTCAGATAGAAATTGTCTGGGGCGAGGAAACCGAAGGTGGTGTCCAAAGAACCCTGCGGGGTAAATGTGTCAACGCTGCCCACAGAACCCTCGATGAAGAAGGTCATGTCGTCGTTAATCTGGTGGTTGTAGGCGGCAAATACCACGTCCCTGTCGACTGGCGAACGCAGGTTGGTGTACTGATACTGCAGACGACCCTCACCGCCCTGCTGGTTAACAGTCCTTTGCCACGGACGCAACGAGCCACAGTTAATGTCGGCGCATACTGTTCCAGCGATTGGGAAAATCGGCGTACTACCGGCAATATGACTGTTATTTCGGACATTATCGGCGATGATGTATCGGGCGCCAGAGCCTGGCCAACTGGGGTTTTGGATCACCGCAATATTTTTTGAGCACCACTCACGGGAATCGATACAGCTCCCTATGCCACCCGCACGCTGAGATTCCAGACCAATGACGAAGTTACCGTTGTCACCAACCTTGGTTCCCCAGGCGAGTCCGGCGTGAATGTCTTCACCGTCGTTCTGGCCTGTAATACCGTAGTCAACCTGCACCTTGCCACCTTCCAGGTCGCGGTCAAGCAGAATGTTGGTGACACCGCCGATGGCGCCAGATCCATAAGATGCGGACGCACCACCAGTAACCACTTCCATCCTGTCAATTAGAACAGAAGGAATGAAGTTCAGGTCAACACCATCACCCTGGTTGGTCGGCACGTGACGACGCGAGTCGACCAGTGTCAGGGTACGTGAACCGAAGAACGGGTTCAGACCACGCAGGTTGGCGATGTTGGAGCCGTTAAAAAAGTTTCCGCCCGGGTTAGCCGTAGGAGTGTTGTTGCCTACGTTGGAGGGCAGACTGGCCATGGCGTCGCCTAGGTTAACGACACCCAGGTTTTCAAGCAGGTCAGATCCAAGAACGGTTGACGGTTGAGCATTGCTGAAATCGTCGGAACGGATACGTGTCCCTGTTACCGTGATTTCTTCCAGAGCATCCTCTTCCTCCTGTGCCAAGGCTGAGTTACCGAAGCCGGCGCCTAAAGCAAGCGAAGCAGCCACTGACAAGGCTAGTTTCTTCCTGCTAATCGATAATATCGGGCTATATTTCATCTTTTTCTCCCCTTGAGATGTATTTTTTAGATGTATCAAAAATGCTTGAAAAAGCATAAAACACGAGGTTTATTTAAACCTTTTGAGTCTATTTTTGCGCATTCAACCCATGAAGATAGCTTCTTTTTAATATTTCATAATTTCTGCAATAGTAGCAAATTTCTATAAAACTTTTTTATTCTCACATC
>JALRBG010000343.1 GCA_023257855.1 Pseudomonadales bacterium
CAATAGATGCGATTGTACATTTTGCGGCAGAAAGCCATGTCGATCGTTCCATAACGGGTCCAGACGCATTCATCGAATCAAATATCATCGGTACGCATACGCTCCTCAAGGCAGCCAGGAAAGTTTGGGAAAAACAGGGCGGGTTTTCCGGTAAACGCTTTCACCATGTTTCCACCGACGAAGTCTATGGCAGCCTGGGTCCGGATGATCCGGCTTTCACGGAGTCCACCCCGTATGCACCCAATTCGCCGTATGCGGCCAGCAAAGCGGGTTCCGATCACCTGGTCAGGGCATATCACCATACGTATGGCCTTCCGGTAACAACCAGCAACTGTTCGAACAATTACGGTCCTTACCAGTTCCCCGAGAAGCTGCTGCCACTGTGCCTGCTGAATATACTTTCCGGTAAGCCGTTGCCGATCTATGGCGATGGCAGGCAGGTACGCGACTGGCTCCATGTTGATGATCACAGCCGCGGCATCAGCCTGGTGCTTGAAAACGGCACGCCCGGTGCAACCTATAACATCGGCGGCAACAATGAGTGGGCGAATATCGATACGGTAAAACTGTTATGTCAAATCATGGACCAGCTGTTCGCTGAACAGCCGGACCTTGCAGGCCGCTTTCCGGACAGCCCATCCAGTCAGGGAAGATTAAGCGAAAGTCTGATAAATTTCGTGACAGACAGGCCGGGACATGATGTACGATACGCCATCGATGCCTCCCGGATATCCGGCGACCTGGGTTACACGCCTGTAACCGGGTTCAAGAACGGGCTGAAAGCCACGGTCAGCTGGTATCTGAAGAATGAGGACTGGTGGCGTGCGGTCCAGGATGCCAGTTACCGGGACATGGTCCCCTGAAAGCATTATTCCGAATCATGAGAAACAAATTTTACACAGTGGCACTGTTCCTCCTGGTGAGCCTGGCGGCATCGGCCACGACACTCCAGAAGTTCACCTTCGAGGAACTGGTTAATCAGTCCGAACTGATTATCGAAGGGCAGGTGGAATCAGTATATCCCTTCGATGCCGGCAAGCTGCTGCATACGCGCGTCCTGATAAAAGTCCGTGATGTCCTCAAAGGCGATTACCCGGGCGAATTCATCGAGCTGGAATTCCTCGGCGGGCAGGAGGATGGCAGGGTGCTCGTGGTATCCGGCCAGGATATTCCCGAAGAAGGTGAAAGAGCTTTCTACTTTATCGAAGACACCTCCGTACAGGCGGTGAATCCGCTGCTCGGCTGGTCACAGGGGCATTTTCGCATCAGGTCGGACCTGAAAGGGAACGAATACCTGGAAACCGATATCCAGCAGGACCTGGTAGAGCTGAGCGATAACAAGAATGCAGCCCTCGCTGCCAAGCTCAGGAACATGAAGTTCCGCCGGGAGCTCGTGGAACAGGCCTATTACAGTCCGGTCACGCCAGGTGAACTCCGGGATGCCGTGGCTGCTTTCCTGGCTGACGAATAAGGCACAAGCAGACAAGCCTGGATAGCGATTAAAACACGCAGTATGCATATGGGAAATTGGGGGAATTCGGCAAATCGGTCATTGCAGAGTTGCATTCGCAATTCCCTTGCCCTGCTGTTGCTGCCGCTGCCGCTAGGTATCCTTGCCTACAACCTCGATGGCAACCGCTGGCCCAACGGGGAAGCCACCTTCAACGTCAATATTCCGGGTACTGCACCTTCGGGCGTCTCCTGGAACACGGCCTTCGAGGATGCCCTGGCGCAGTGGACTGATCAGACAGAATTCACCTTCCTGCTCAACAACAGCACCCTGGATCCCTGCGCGGGGTTCAGTAACAGCGATGACCTTGATGGGTTTCCCGACGGTGAGGGTGACGGGCTGAACGGAGTCGCATTCGGTGACGATGTCTGCGGCAATGAGTTCGGCAGCAGCGTTCTGGCAATCACACTCACCATCGCGTTACCGGGTAATCTTGGCTTTGCCCTCATCGACCAGACCGACATCGTTTTCAACAATGCGTTTAACTGGGATGTTTACACCGGCCCGCGTCGGCCAGAAGTCGATTTCAGGCGTGTTGCCCTGCACGAACTTGGCCATGTGGTCGGCCTCGATCATGAAGACGGCGTGTCAGCCATAATGGCGCCCTCCATCGGTGATATTGATGTGCTTCAGCCTGATGATATTGCCGGTGCCAATGCCCTTTATGGCGGGCCAGGCGACTGCGAGATACTCGACCTGTCCATCAATTCCGTCATCGAAAATTCCCTTTCCGAGGGGGATTGCTCGGTACTCGAACTTTACGGCGGTGGCGAGGACACCAGCTTCGTGGATACCTACCGCCTGAATCTGGAAGCGGACACCAAGCTCAGCATCATGATGGAATCCTCGGCCCTGGATTCGGTACTGCTGGTGACAGATGACAAATTGACAGGGATCGACTTCGACGATGACTCGGCTGGTAAATGCGACGCCCTGATCAAGGGCAATTTCCCTGCTGGTGAATACCTCATCCTGGCAAACACCTATGTCGAGCCATTCAAGTGCCCCGGAAATACCGGCAGTTACAAGATGAGCATTTCCGACAATGCCTTGCCGATCCTGTCCAAAGCCAGCTCGGTGTCAGGCGCCACGGCCAAGAGCATTTTTCATGGCGGTGCCACGGCGGACGGCGGCCTGACCTACAAGAGCAGTTTTTCGAGCAGTGACGTCATCAATGTCACCGCCAGCATCCAGCCAGATGCTGCCCATGTTGGCAAACCCGCCACTTTTTACCTGGTTGCCCTGCTCAGCACCGGCCAAAAGTTTGCCAGGACATCCGGTGGCAAGTTCGTCAAGATCAACAAGCTGTCGAGCATCCCGGCACACAGCCAGACGTCCTCCCTGGCCACCGAGGAATCCTTTTCTTTCCTGAAAAACCTCCAGGGCGACGCCCTCGGTGTGAGCAACATCAGCGCCAGTTTCTTTGTCGGTTATTCCCTGGATTCGGCGCCGGGAGAGGTCTACTTCAACGGCAAGCCGATTACCGTCACCATCCAGTAGGCGCGGTCCTGACAAGGTGCCATCGGTATCGAATTACCCCAAATACGGGTATAATTCCCGCCTCATAAATTCACGGCCTAGTCCCGATTACCCTGGTTTTGAGGGGCATCAAGGACAGGCAACTTTGCAAAAGCAACATCCGCAACATCCGCAACGACAGCAACGACATCAACAAGAGGAACGACAGTGGTACATCAATCCCTGACCACATCAGGCAAATGGCTGGCAGCCGTCCTGGTACTGGTTTTTTCCGGCACCCTGTTTGCCGCATCTAACGACGATATTATTGCCCGCATCGCTCCGGCCGGTTCCGTGTGCGTGATCGGTGATGCCTGCGCAGGCGGTGCCATAGTCGCAACAGCCGCTGGCGGCGGCGCCGAGGACCCCACCCAGGTCTACAACACCTATTGTGTTGCCTGCCATGGTACAGGCGCCAACAATTCGCCCATCATGGGTGATGCCGCAGCCTGGCAGCCTCGCGTCGACAAGGGTCTCGACACACTTTATGAAAACGCCATAAACGGCTTCAACAATGGCGCCATGCCTCCCAAGGGGCTGTGCATGGGCTGCTCCAACGAGACCATCCAGGCCACAGTCGACTACATACTCTCGGCACTTCAATAATCCGCAATACCGGAAAACCGGCCTCTACCGTACAGGCCGGTTTTTTTTGCCCTGAATTTGCATTACGGCCGACCCTGCACTAACTATGGGGAAATAAAACCAGGCTGGAAAAGGACTCACGGATCGGGTCATGTCGCTTGCCGTCATTCTTACACGTGCCAACATCGGCATTGAGTCCCCGCTGGTGCGGGTCGAGGCACACCTGTCCAACGGGCTGCCCTGTTTTACCATCGTCGGTTTGCCGGAAAT
>JALRBG010000344.1 GCA_023257855.1 Pseudomonadales bacterium
CATGCCTCTAGAGACTCATTGGAGCGTGTATTGATGACGACATAGAAAATTCTTTCTCGTGGAAAGGGATTGTCAAACTCATAGGGGTTCTCTATGCCCTTTTCTTCCAAACCAATTTCTTCGGTCTGAAAGAAACCGAGCTCCTCTTCTGACACAAATCCACAGTGCAACGGAGGAATCTCTACGCGTAAGGAAACAGAGCTGCTGCACGTTTTTCCGAAGACACCGCGGAGTTGCGCCCCATGCCCGAAGAGGAATGCGAGCGCTACATGAAAATGTTCCAGGTGACATTCGAGGAAACCGACCAGGTGTTCCGTCCGCTCGCGGAAAAAGGCGCCGAAGGCACCGGTTCGATGGGTGACGATACACCGATTGCCGTACTCTCCCGTCATGTGCGCCCGCTGTACGATTACTTCCGCCAGCAGTTCGCCCAGGTGACGAACCCGCCCATCGACTCGCTCCGGGAGACCATCGTCATGTCCCTGGAAACGCGGCTCGGCAAGGAACTGAATATCTTTGAGGAGACCCCGGAACATGCCGACCGTGTCGTGCTGCACTCGCCGGTGCTGTCGCCGCGCAAGTTCTTCACCCTGCAGAACATAGAGCGTCCCGGATTTGCCGGTGCCCACATCAGCCTCCTTTACGACGCAAACACGGGCCTCGAGCAGGCCATCCGTAAAGTCACGGAGGAAGCCGAGCGCCATGTCCGTGAAGGCAAGGTGCTGCTGTGCCTGTCCGAGCGCCTGCCGGAAAAAGGCCAGCTGGTCATCAATGCGCTGCTGGCGACCGCTGCGGTCCACCATGCCCTGAGCGTGAAGGGCATGCGCTGTGACACTAACATCATCGTCGAAACGGCTTCTGCACGTGATGCGCACCAGATCGCCTGCCTGATCGGCTACGGCGCCACGGCGGTATATCCCTACCTGAGCTATGACGTCATCGACAGCATGATCAGCAAGAACATCCTGCGCATGGGTTCGCTGGAAGCGCACAAGAATTACCGCAAAGGGATCAACAAGGGCCTGCTGAAGATCCTCTCGAAGATGGGTATCAGCACGATTACTTCGTACCGCGGCGCGCAGCTGTTTGAAATCGTCGGTCTTGCCGAGGAGGTTGTCGACCTGTGCTTCCCGGGGGCCCCGAGCCGCATCAGCGGTGCCAACTTCAGCCACCTGCAGCACGACATGTCGCTGCTGGCCCGGGACGCCTGGCTCCCGCGCAAGAAGATCCAGCAGGGCGGCCTGCTCAAGTTTATCCACGGCGGCGAATACCACATGATCAATCCGGACGTGGTCAGGACCATCCAGGATGCGGTGCAAAGCGGCGACTATGAAAAATACCGCGCCTTTGCGCAGCTCGTGGACAATCGGCCGTTGTCCACCATCCGGGACATGTTCACCCTGCGCGAGGATGTCGAGCCCATTGCCATCGACAAGGTCGAGCCGATCGAGACCATCCTGAAGCGTTTCGATTCCGCCGGCATGTCGCTCGGCGCATTGTCGCCTGAAGCCCACGAGGCCCTGGCCCAGGGCATGAACCGCCTGGGTGGGCGCTCCAACTCCGGCGAGGGCGGGGAAGACCCGGCCCGTTACGGCACCGATCGCGTCAGCAAGATCAAGCAGATCGCCTCCGGCCGTTTCGGTGTCACTCCCCATTACCTGGTGAATGCAGAAGTGCTGCAGATCAAGATCGCCCAGGGCGCCAAGCCCGGTGAAGGCGGACAGCTGCCCGGCGGCAAGGTCAACGACCTGATCGCCCGGTTGCGCTATTCCGTTCCCGGCGTGACCCTGATTTCACCGCCGCCGCACCATGACATTTATTCCATCGAGGACCTGGCGCAGCTGATCTTCGATTTGAAGAACGCAAACCCCGAAGCAGCCGTGTCGGTCAAGCTGGTTTCGGAAGTGGGTGTCGGGACCGTGGCGGCCGGTGTCGCCAAGGCCCATGCCGATAA
>JALRBG010000350.1 GCA_023257855.1 Pseudomonadales bacterium
TAATAGATGATGTCCTTCACGGGCACATAAACCACGCCAAGCACGGGCCGGCCGTTGTCGATAAGCGCGATGTTGACGGTGAACTCGCCGTTGCGGCTGATGAATTCCTTGGTACCGTCCAGCGGGTCAACCAGCCAGTAGGTCTGCCAGGACTGCCTTTCCTGCCAGGAAACCGCGCGCGACTCTTCTGACAGTATCGGCAGGCCCGGGGTCAGCTCGCGTAATGCATCGACGATGATCCGGTGCGCGGCAAGATCCGCTTCCGTCAGGGGCGAGTCGTTTTCTTTCGTGGTGATAGCGAGATCCTCATCGCGATCGTAGACCTCAAGGATGGCGGCCCCCGCTTCCTTGCTGATGCCGATGGTCGATTTTGACAATGACTGATAGTTCATTATTGCAGGCCGGTTGTTGGAATACTTGGCTGAAAAATCAGGCCCGGTGAAATATTTCGCCGCAAGGGCCTATTCAAATAGTGACTCCATTATAATGGAACTTCATCAGGGCTTGCATGCCCCAGGTTTTGGCAATTTTTCCGAGAACAATGATTAACTGGTCAACCATCGATAATGTGCTGCTCGACATGGACGGCACGCTGCTCGATCTCAGTTTCGATAACTACTTCTGGCAGCAGTTCCTGCCCATGAAAGTGGCGGATCATCGTGCGATGACGCTGGAGGAAGCGCACATGACCGTGCGTTCGCTCTCGGAATCCACCTACGGCAGCCTCAACTGGTACTGCCTCGATCACTGGTCCGAAAGACTCGGGATGGATGTGGAAGCGCTGAAGAAGGAAGTCCGTCACCTGATTCGCATGCGCCCGCACTGTGCCGAATTCCTGGTGTGGCTGAAAGGCATGGACAAGCGTATCGTTCTGGTTACCAACGCCCACCCAAAGGCGCTGGCCATCAAGATCGAGGCTTCCGGCCTGCATGCGCATCTCGAGGAAATGATCTCATCCCATGAGTTCGCACTCGCCAAGGAAAACGACGGCTTCTGGGAACAGCTCGGAGACCGGGAGTGTATCGACCTGTCACGCTCACTGTTCGTGGATGACAGCCTGCCGGTTCTCGAGTGCGCCCGCCGCAGCGGGCTGGGCAGCCTTGTCCAGGTGCTGCACCCTGACTCCGGCAACCAGCCCAGCGATCCAACGCATTTCCCGGGTATCGTCCATCTTGATGAACTCATGGTGAGGGGCCGCTAAACCGCTATGGCAGCGCAACAGGATAACAGCGGCAAGGTACGTCTCGACAAATGGTTATGGGCGGCGCGGTTTTTCAAAACCCGCTCCATGGCCAAGCAGGCCATCGATGGCGGCAAAGTGCATTGCAATGGAGCACGCAGCAAGTCCAGTCGTGATGTGGAAACCGGCATGATCCTGGAAATCCGCCAGGGTTGGGACGAGCGCACCGTCGTCGTTAAGGCGCTTTCAGACAAGCGCGGCGGCGCACCTCAGGCGGCCCTGCTTTACGAGGAAACGCCGGAAAGCATCGCGAAGCGTGAGTTCGAGGCTGAAAAGCGCAAGGCACAACGTGCCATGAATCCCATTACAGCCGGTCGTCCCACCAAGCAGGACCGGCGCAAGATCCATCGCTTCAAGCAGCAGCAACTTGAGGAATGAAGCGGCAACTTCCCCCTCCAAAATTCGATTATCCAGAGCCGTACAACTGTGGCATAATCGGCACCCACTACCTTCGGGGCATGGTTTTTCGGCAGTAAATTCCTAATAATAACAATGCGATACTGTCTCCATAAGCCGGCGTTTTTGTTGACAGTAACCGGAAATATTCCGCTTCAGAATTCAGGAATTTTGCTTTGTCGGAACAGCTAAAGCACCGCCTCGGCCTGCTCAGAGACACTTCCCGCACAGACTGTTTGGCCGATACCTGCCACGGTATCGAAAAGGAAAGTCTGCGCATCGATCCCGATGGCCATATTGCGCAAACGCCGCACCCTGCCGGTCTCGGATCACCGCTGACGCATCCCAACATTACCACGGACTTTTCCGAGGCCCTGCTCGAATTCATCACCCCTGTCTTCAATAACCCGCAAGACAGCCTGGGCTACCTGGCCGACCTGCACACGTTCCTGTTCACGCAGCTGGATCGCGAGGAGCTGA
>JALRBG010000061.1 GCA_023257855.1 Pseudomonadales bacterium
CCATCGCCGAACAGGTGATCTGGGCCGCCTCCTCACTGCACGAAATATTCATGGGGCACGGCAAGGATATTTCCGAGCGGGGTGAACAGATGCAGGAACAGGACTTCCTGGACAGGGTGGTAGGCTGCTGTTCCGGTATTGCCTATACCTACAGGGACAACCATCATCACCAGCAGCATGAACCCGGCCCGGACCTCCCCGGACCGGCCATCGGTGATCGTGCGCCGGACGTGGACCTGGAAACAGGCACTTCCCTGTACAGCCTGATCGGCAGCAACCGCTACACCCTGCTGCTGTCCTCGGCCCACGCGGAGAAGGCAGCTACGGCACTGGTCGACCGCTATCCTGATCTCTTGCAGGCCTACAGCCTGGATGAATCCCCGGCGTTCCGGAACAGGTACGACATAGGCGAACACCCGGTAATCTACCTGGTGCGTCCGGACGGTTATATCGGCTTCCGCTGCCTGCCGGAAAAATTTCCTTCACTCGAGCGCGTCCTGGAGGCAACGTTCATCGCTGCCTGAAAAAGTCCGCAGCCGCATGGCCGGCGGCTGTATTCCTCAGGGCAATGCGTAAGCCACCAGTTGCGCAGGCATGCCGGCATCGCGATTGGCGGTGAAAAAGGCAATGTACTGCTTTCCATTCACCATGTAGGTCAAGGGCGAACCCTGCATGGGTCCGTCTCCCGAAATTCTGATGCGCCCCACTTCCTCGCCAGTTGCCTTGTCATAGGCGCGCACGATTGGCCTGCCGTCACCACCCTCACCCGCCACCAGCAGTGTCCGGGTCGCCAGCATGCCGGGCACCGAGTTGATGCCGGTAGGCGGCAGGTCCACGCCGCGCAGCAACGGATGGTTGGCGATTTCTTCCGGCGTATCCCCATTCGGGATCTGCCAGGCGATTTCGCCGCGGTTCATGTCGTAGGCAGTGATGCGGCCATAAGGCGGCTTCATGATGGGGATGCCATCCACGGTCGGCAGCGGCAGTGAGCCGCCCATGGTGTAGCGCGCATCGGAGCGTCCGATGCCGGGCGGTTCCAGGCCGACCACGGAAGGTGCCGTGTGCGAACCGATATAGACATACCCGGTTTCCGGGTCAGCTGCACCGCCCTGCCAGTTGGCGCCGCCGCCAAGCCCCGGCACGACGATCATGCCGCGGGTTCCGTCCTCGGCATGACTGAGCGATGGCGGCGTATAGAGGCCGCCGATACGGTGCCTGGCGATGGCATTGATGGCAGCTTCGCGAATCGCGGGCGTGAAATCGACCAGGTTATCGATACCGATGCCCTGCACGTCAAAGGGCGCCGGTTTGGTCGGGAAGGGTTGCGTCGGTGAAGTCCACTCACCCGGCACATCGGAGGGAGGTACGGGGCGTTCCTCCATGGGCCACACCGGTGCTCCGGTTTCCCGGTCTAAGACATAGGCGAAGGCCTGCTTGGTGAACTGGACGATGGCCTTGATGTCGCGTCCATCCACGGTGATGTCCACCAGGATCGGGTGCGGCGGCATGTCGTAATCCCAGATATCGTGGTGAACCAGTTGCTGGTACCAGACCACCTCGCCGCTGTCGGCTTTCACCGCCACCAGCGAGCCGGAATAGAGGTTGTTGCCCGGACGGTGACCGCCGTACACGTCGTTGGTCGCCGCCTCGATGGGCAGGTAGACGAGTCCGAGCTCGGGATCGCCCGCCGCCAGGCCCCAGATGCCGGCATTGCCGACGCGCTCGGCGGAGCCATCCAGCCAGGTTTCGTACCCGGGCTCACCGGGACGCGGCACGGAATGGAAAACCCAGTTGCGCTCACCGGTTCGGGCATTGATGGCGATGATGTCTGCCTTTACGTTACCGATGCCGACGCCGCCACCGCCCGGCCGCAGGGCCGGACCGATCACCACGCTGTTACCGATGATGGTGGCGGGCGAGGAATTGCCGATGGCGCCGATCAGTTCCGGGTAGTCATAATCCAGGTCAAGCTGGGTGAACAGGTCCACTACCCCGTCATTGCCAAACCCGTTTGCCGGACGCCCGGTTCGTGCATCCAGGGCCACCAGCTGGAAACCCGGGGTGATGACGAAGATGCGGCTGTCAGTGCCATCTGTCCAGTAGGACACGCCCCGGCCGGAATTGCGCCTGGGGGCCCGCTCCCAGCGCTCGCCCTCATCCATGCGCCACGTCCACAGGATATGGCCGGTATCGGCCTCGATGGCGACGACATTGCGGCGGCTGCCGGCAGAGACATAAAGGACACCGTCCACCATCAGCGGTGTGCTGATGTTGCGGTACTCGGTCTCGGAAAAATTATCGGATTTCCAGGTCCAGGCTACTTCGAGGTCGGAAAAATTCCCGGCATCAATCTGGTCCAGCGGCGAATAGCGGGTGCCGCCGCGGTCACCGCCATAGGCTATCCATTCCTCCCCCCCGGTGCCGTGCTGGGCCAGCGCCCCAGCTGTACCGGCCAACAGCACTGCCGCTAATAAAATTCGCATCCTGAGCCCCCTGCCTAGTCATTGTCGTTATCAGGCAAGCATAAAACTCAACCGGACCAGGAACAAGGGACGGGTGTGTTGTTTCCGTTTCCACACTATAATGGTAGGCTATGAATTTCCTCGGTTCCCATATCCTCTCCATCAGCCAGTTTGAACGCGGTGATGTCGAGGAATTATTCAGGGTAGCCGACGAAATGCGGCCATATGCCTACCGCGAAAAACACACGCGGGTTCTCGACGGCGCCATCCTCGGCAATCTCTTTTTTGAACCCAGCACCCGCACGCGGGTCAGTTTCGGCTGCGCCTTCAACCTGCTGGGCGGCCATGTACGTGAAACCACCGACATCAAGGCATCTGCCATCACCAAGGGTGAATCACTTTACGACACCGCCCGTGTCATTAGCGGCTACAGCGATATCATCGCCATGCGCCACCCGGTGGCCGGCTCGGTGGAGGAGTTTTCCCGCGCCAGCCGCGTCCCGGTGATCAATGCCGGAGACGGGCCCTCCGAACACCCCTCACAGGCCCTGCTTGATCTGTACACCATTCGCAAGGAACTGCGTATCAAGAGCGACTTCAGCGGTATCCGCATCGCCATGGTCGGCGACCTCA
Source organism: Pseudomonadales bacterium (assembly GCA_023257855.1). GTDB lineage: Bacteria > Pseudomonadota > Gammaproteobacteria > Pseudomonadales > Pseudohongiellaceae > Eutrophocola. Next base: position 3,096 of record JALRBG010000061.1, read on the forward strand.
AGTACGGCCGCACCGTGCATTCCCTGTGCAAGCTGCTGAACCTCTACGACGGCATCAGCTTTACCCTGATTTCTCCTACTGAGCTGAAAATGCCGGCCGATATCGTTGATGACCTGCGCAGGAAAGGTCACACGGTAATCGAGACCGAAGACATGGAAAAGGGCCTGGAGAACAATGACACCGTGTACCTGACACGCATCCAGGAAGAACGCTTCGAGGATCGCAAGGAGGCTGATATTTACAGGGGCCGCTTCCGTCTCAACCAGGCCATCTACACTAGTCACTGCAAACCCAATACCGTTATCATGCATCCGTTGCCCAGGGATTCCCGTGCGGAAGCCA
>JALRBG010000083.1 GCA_023257855.1 Pseudomonadales bacterium
TATGGCCGGTTTATGGCTATTCATGATTTCAATGACCGCGAGGCCGTGTTCAGCGTCAGCGACCTGAACCGCGAGGCACGCTTCCTGCTCGAGGACAATTTCCCGTCCGTGCTCGTTGAGGGCGAGATCTCCAATATCGCCATGCCGGCCTCTGGCCACTGGTATCTCACTCTCAAGGACGAATCAGCACAGATCCGCTGCGCCATGTTCCGCAACCGCAACATGCGGGTGCGCTTCCGCCCCGCCGACGGCATGCAGGTCCTGGTCAAGGGCAAAGTCAGCCTCTACGAGGGCCGTGGTGATTTCCAGCTGATCCTGGAGCAGATGGAAGAGCGCGGCGACGGCGCCCTGCTGCGCGCATTCGAACAATTAAAGGAGAAACTGTTCAGGGAAGGACTGTTCGACGAAGCCGGCAAGAAACCCCTGCCCGCACTGCCACGACATATCGGCGTGATTACCTCGCCCACCGGTGCCGCGGTTCGTGACATCATCAGCACGCTGCGCCGGCGCTTCCCCGCCATACCGGTAACTGTCCTTCCCGTTACCGTCCAGGGTGAGACGGCTGCCGCGGAGATGATCAGGGCCATCGAACTCGCCAATGGCAAAAAAGGCTGCCTCGCGGATATCGACGTTCTCGTCATCGGCCGGGGCGGCGGCTCACTGGAAGACCTGTGGAGTTTCAACAATGAAGCCCTGGCACGGGCCATTCATGCCAGTGAACTGCCGATAGTCAGCGCCGTTGGTCATGAAGTTGACTTCACCATCGCCGACTGTGCCGCCGATGTCCGAGCGGCCACCCCGACCGCAGCGGCTGAGCTGCTCAGTCCCGACCAGGGAGAATTCCGCCAGATATATGCCGCCTATGCACGGCAGTTCGGCTCACTCATGCTCGATGCCGTGCAACGGCGGCGAGAAACCCTGCAATGGCTCAGGAGGCAGCTGAAGCACCCCGGCCGGCGGCTGCAGGAGCAAGCCCAGCGACTCGATGAAACGGAACTGCGCATGCGCCGCGCCTTCAGGCACAGGCTGGCCGAGCTTGGCGCCAGGCTCCAGCACTTGCATCTCGGTATCCGCTCCCATTCACCCCGGCGGCTCACCCGCGAATACCGTCAGCAGGCTGGCAACCTGGCCAGGCGCCTGCAGCATGCCACGCACCAGGGCCTGCACAGCAGGAAACTGCAACTGGCGGCCCAGGCACACGCCTTGAACACGGTGAATCCCCTCAGCACATTGGGCAGGGGGTACTCGATCACCTACACCACTGATGACCGGGTTGTTACTGGTTACCAAAGCGTAAAGCCCGGTGATACAATCCGGTCCAGGCTTTTCAACGGTGAAATCACCAGTATTGTTGAGAAATCATTTGCAGTAAAAACAGGCAATGATTCAGCCGCAGGATCCGAAGAGCAGTCGGGTGACTGAAATCGGCCAAACCGCCGGTAGAAGACCGTAAAATGCCTGGGCGATTTGAGACTAATCAAGCGCCGACCCTGCCTCCCTATCGTATCCTGATACAGACCCGATAAATCCTTTACAGCGACTGGCAATAGATTTATGAGCAGCAAAGAAAAACACATCAAGGAAGTCCGCGGACTCAAGATATATAAAAAGAAGCACAAAACCATCAAGAAACTGCTGAAGGACACCAGTACGCCGGAAATTCATGGCGACAAGGTCTGGTTTTCCAGCTATCTCATTCTCGACTACCTGAATGAGCACAAGCCGAAGAAAAAATCCAACATCATGGAAATCGGTGCCGGCTGGGGCATACTCGCCATCCATTGTTACAAGGACTTCAAGGCCAATGTCATTGCCGTGGATGCCGACAAGAACGTCTTCCCGTTCCTGGACATCCATGCCAAGTTGAATAGGGCCAAAGTGACCAACAAGGTCAGCCGGTATGAAAACCTCAAAGCCAGCCTGATTGCCGAACAGGACCTGATCCTGGGCGGAGATATCTGTTTCTGGAACGAGCTGATCGAACCCCTCTACAAGCTGATCAAGCGCGCCGTCAGGAACGGTGTCGGCACCATCATCATCGCCGACCCGGGCAGGTCGCCCTTCCTGAAGCTCGCCAAGCGCTGCAAGAAGGACTTCGGTGCCGAACTGCTCGAGGTGGCAATGGACGATCCGTACGAAGAAGACGGCTACCTGCTGATCATCAAGCAATAAGCAACGCCAAAGCCGCCCTCATGACAGCCGCCAAGGAAATCAATTTACGCAGCCCGGAATACTACCTGAACCGGGAACTCAGCCTGCTTGAATTCAACCGGCGCGTACTGGCCCAGGCCAGGGACAAGTCGACACCCCTGCTGGAGCGACTGTTCTTCCTCTGTATCGCCAGCTCGAATATTGACGAGTTCTTCGAAATACGCGTGGCCGGGCTGAAACAGCAGGTAGCATTCGGATCCCTCCAGAGCGGTCCCGACAACATGTCGCCGTCCGAGCAGTTGCAACGCATCAGCGATACTGCACACGGTATCGTGCACGAGCAGTATCGCGTACTGAACGAGGAAGTACTGCCTGCACTGAAAAAAGCCAACATCCATTGCATCGATCGCCGCAACTGGACCCAGAAGCAGAAAGAATGGATCAAGAGCTATTTCAACCGGGAACTGCTGCCCATCCTCAGTCCGGTCGGGCTCGATCCGGCCCACCCGTTTCCCCAGGTGCTCAACAAAAGCCTGAATTTCATCATTTCACTCGAAGGCAAGGATGCCTTCGGTCGCAACACCGGTATCGCCATCGTGCAGGCACCCCGTGCCCTGCCCCGCCTGGTCAAGCTGCCGGATTCCCGCTCACCCCACGAATATGATTTCGTGTTCCTCTCCTCCATCATCCATGCCCATGCGGACGACCTGTTCCCGGGTATGAAAGTCAATGGCTGCTACCAGTTCCGCATCACCCGCAACGCGGACCTGCTGGTCAGTGAAGAGGAAGTGGGCGACCTGATGCGCGCCCTGGAGGGCAAACTGCCGACACGGCGCTTTGCAGAAGCCGTGCGCCTGGAGGTACCGGACAACTGTCCACAGGAAATGATCGGTTACCTAATGCACCAGTTCAACCTGCAAAAAAACGATGTCTACCAGGTAAACGGCCCGGTAAACCTGAATCGCCTCATGGCGATCTCGCGTCATGTCAAACGGCCAGACCTGAAATACCCCCCGTTCACTCCGGGCATACACAACCGGATCCTGAAGAACTCCGATATCTTCGAGGCGCTCAAGAAAGGCGACCTGCTGCTGCATCATCCCTACCAGTCATTTACGACGGTCATCGATTTTGTGCGCCAGGCTGCAGAGGATCCCAACGTGCTTGCCATCAAGCAGACCCTTTACCGCACGGAGGACGATTCGAGCATCGTCGATGCCCTCATCAAGGCGGCCAATGCCGGCAAGGAAGTGACCGTGGTCATCGAATTGCGGGCCCGCTTCGACGAAGAGGAAAACATCGAACTGGCCAATGAACTGCAAGCCGCCGGGGCCCACGTTTCCTACGGCGTGGTCGATCACAAGACCCATGCCAAGATGAGCCTGGTCATCCGCCGCGAAGGCCGGCAGCTCAAGCGCTACGTTCACCTGGGAACCGGCAACTATCACGCCGGCACGGCGCGCCAGTACACCGACTATTCCTTCCTGACCAGCGACATGGCCATCACCGATGACGTGCAGAAGGTATTCCAGCAACTGACGGCACTTGGCAAACCCGGCAAACGTAAGAAAATCCTGCAGGCGCCCTTTACCTTCCACAAGGGCATGCTCGACCTGATTCAGCGCGAGGCGGAGTTTGCCCGCAAGGGCAAACCGGCACGAATCATTGCCAAGATGAATTCACTGGTGGAGCCCACCATTATCGAAGCCCTGTACAAGGCATCCCAGGCAGGCGTGAAAATCGACCTTATCGTGCGCGGCATCTGCTGCCTGCGCCCCGGCATCAAGGGCGTTTCGGAGAACATCAGCGTACGCTCCATCATCGGCCGCTTCCTGGAGCACAGCCGTATTTTCTACT
>JALRBG010000124.1 GCA_023257855.1 Pseudomonadales bacterium
AAATTGATGACAGCGAATACCGAGGCAATGCCCACCAGGATGCCCGAAAGCGTGTTTCGGGTCTTCTTATTCATCTTCCTGGCCATGTATGTTCCTAAAAAGCCGCCAGTGCGCCCAGCAGGCGGCGATTATCCTCCGGTGTTCCAATCGTGATGCGCAGTTTATCCTGCAGCCTGTCTTCGGATTTGAAATAGCGCACCAGGATGCCCTGTTCCTTCAATGCCAGGTAAGTGGCTTCCGCTTCCAGTCCCGGCGGCACCGCTGCCAGGATGAAATTGCTCTGGCTGTCCGGCACGACGTAGCCGACCTTTCGCAGTGCCTGGGTCACCACGGTGCGCTCCCCGCGCACCCTTTGCCAGGTGTCGTGTGCATATTCCTGGTCCTCGATGGCCGCCTGGGCAAGCGCCTGCGAGATCAGGTCCGTGTTGTAGCTGTCCTTGGTCTTCATCAGCGCTCCGATGAGCGCAGGTGAGGCAAGTCCGTAAGCCATGCGCAGGCCGGCCAGGGAATAACCCTTGCTGAAAGTACGCAGGATCAGCACGTTATCGTGATCGCGAACAAGCTGGGCTGAATCATAGGCGATATCCGGGTCGACGAAATCGATATAGGCTTCATCCAGAAGCAGGACACCATTGTAGGTGGCAGCCAGTTCTTTTATCTGCCCGACCGGCACCAGGGTGCCAGACGGGGCGTGAGGATTGACGAGAAACGCCATGCGGGCGCCGGAATGGTTCAGAAGCTCGCCGTAGTTGTCCGGCATCTGCCAGTTATCGTCCAGTTCAAACACGGCCATTCCGCAACCATGAGCAGCGGCGAGCACCTGGTAGAGCGTGTAGGTGGGGCGGGCAACGGCAATGCTCTGCGTGGTTTCCACGAAGGTGGCGATAGCCATACGCAACAGTTCATCGCCGCCATTGGTAACGATAACATTCTCACCGGATAATCCGTGCAGTTTGGCGATGGCATTTGCCAGATTGCGGGCTGTGGGCGGCGGATACTGGCGCAGGCGGGCGACATCGCACCTGGCGAGCGCCTCGCTGACACGTGGAGTGGGCGGATAGGGGTTCTCATTGGTATTGAGTTTCAGGATGCCGGGAGCATCGATCTGCTCGCCGGGCACATAGGCCGCCATTGCCTGGATATTCTTGCGTTCGTAAGCCATTGGTTGTTTGGTTGCCGCCTTTTCTATGGTAGGTAAGTTGCCAGCCGGTTGTTCCAGCCGGTCAGCCAGCGTGACTCGTTCCTGTCCGCGGGGGCGTTTTGCACCCGCGTGGCAAGAATGTGGCGCGCTGCAGTCACGAAGGCTTCAAGGGCTGCCGTGCCTGATGCGCTCGTTCCCTCCAGTGCGCCCATGCCGGTCAGCACCTGCTTCAATCCCCAGCCCTGGTTGTTGTAAGTTTCGCGCCGGGAAACACCCGTGCCCTTGAAATTAACATAATCGATAAGGGCATATAAGCCATGAGGGGGTGCACTTGCCGCAACCGCGTTGAAATTGCTGGTGATCATTGCGGCGATCCCTGCATCCGTTTCGCCCGCTACGATATCCGCGAGTGCCTTCTCGAAGCGGGCAATGATGAAAGTCGTCTGTTCGGTCATGTGCGTTTCCAGGAAGCCGCGCAGTTCATGCATGCGGGGTGATTGCATGTCAGCCTGGAAGGCTTCGCGGTTGGGCCAGGGTGCTGCATAATTTGCCGCGATTATCCACGCCGGAATCGCCACGCCCTTGTCCTGCATGAAATGCATCAGATCCGGGAAGCTCTGCTGGAAAATGTCAGCCTGGTCCTGGCGGTACCAGATGAAGTGCCCGATGCCCAATGACGGAAAATTTTCGCCGGTGTTCCAGGCTGTCAGGCAGGCAGGGTTGCGGTTGCATTCGTTGGTATAAACCTGCTCACCGATCCAGGCGACCTGGTTTTCCTGAAGCTGCGGGTAGGCTTGCCCCTGCAGTTGGAGCGGTAACAGGGCGAGGCCGGCCAGCAAGGAACATGCAATGAGCCCCGGTATATGTCCGGTCAAATTAATCCGCGCCAAGGGGTGTTAATCTTTCTTTATTTAAGGGAAACCGGCAGAATTCTAGCATAATGTGTTGGAAGTTCAGCCCGTTAAAATTGATATTTAAAGGGGATTATCAACGTCAGGTCCCGCAGCGGTACAGTTGCAAGCCAAGATTCACAAACCAATGACCTGATATGGAATGCCAGTAACATGATGTTGCGCCTTCCATGACGTCTCCCTGCGGTGACGGGTTGTATCGTCAGGCAAGCCGGAAGTAATTATCGGGTACGACAGGCGTAGAAAATAGCTCTACAGAAGACATCCCCACCGCTCCTGGAAAAAGCAAGCAGGACGTTACGGTCAGGATTGCTGCTTTATCTTCTGGTACACCGCGTCCTGTATTCCTGACGCGGCAGCACGCGAAGCTTCATGT
>JALRBG010000200.1 GCA_023257855.1 Pseudomonadales bacterium
CATTGGCCCAAAGGGCCTCAAACCTCTTCAGACGTACCATGGCCAGGCCTCACGACCAGGATGCTACGGTGAGGTTGTGTTTTTTGATCAAAAGTCGTACCCAACCCACCACGGGCGCCAATATCTGGGGACTTCGCTCGATAAAATGTCGGGACAATTTCGGCAGCGAGGATCGGCCACTGGCAGCAGCCGGCCTGACCATCCAGCAGCAGCGCGGCATCCGCCAGGCCGGCTTCGCCTTGCCGGATAACCTGCGCATCAACAACGGCATCGCCCCGCCCATGCGCCCTGGCCGGCCGGACGCTTTTGCCACAGCCGCAGGCGGCGATGGCAGCGCCTTCGACACAAGCCCCAACCGGACTTTTTCCGGCACCCGGCAAAGCCTGACACTCGCAGGCATCTCACTCGAACTGGTTGCCGCACCCGGGGAAACCGATGACCAGTTGTATGTCTGGTTTCCTGGCGAAGAAGTGCTCTTCGCCGGCGACAACTATTACAAATCATTTCCCAACCTGTATGCCATCCGGGGCACTCCCTACCGCGATGTGCTCGCCTGGTCGCAAAGCCTGGATGCCATGCTGGCTGAAAACGCGGCAGCCGTTGTACCAGGCCATACCCGTCCCGTCATCGGCCGGCAAAACACACGACAGGCATTGCAGAATTATCGGGACGCCATTCGCTACGTGCATGACCGGACTGTGCAAGGCATGAATCTCGGCATGAATCACGATGAACTGGTCGATTATGTGCAGCTGCCCGAACGGCTCGTTGCCGACCAGGACCTGGGGGAATACTACGGCCGGGTGGCTTGGGCAGTACGCGCCATCTTTACGGGTTACCTCGGATGGTATGACGGCAATTCCAGTAACCTGTCACCCTTGTCACCCCGCGCGGAAGCCGCAAAGATAACAGCGCTCGCCGGCGGCCAGGTGGCTCTGCTGGACATCGCGAGACAGGCACTGGCAGATGGCGAGGCGCAGTGGGCGGCACAGTTGTGCGACCACCTGCTGGCGCTGGATGACAATGCGGTCGATGCGAAACTGCTGAAGGCGGATGCCCTGACTGTGCTGGCGCGTGATTCCGTCAATGCCCTGGGCAGGAATTACTACCTGACGGTGGCGCAACAGCTGAGGATGGAGGTTGGGGGAAACTGAGGGGCACAAAAATTGGTGGGACTGGGTGGACTCGAACAAGGAGCCCGACCTCACCCTACTCTTTATAACGACGTGGGGTGCGCTCAAAATATACCTCAGCTGGGGTACAGGAAATTTGGTGGGACTGGGTGGACTCGAACCACCGACCTCACCCTTATCAGGGGTGCGCTCTAACCACCTGAGCTACAGTCCCAAATTTCCTGAAAGGAATCTCTAGAAAAAGAGAACGCGCATTATACTGATAACGCCTTCCCAGACAAGTGCTAACACGGCAACAAATTCTTGCCTTTGGAAAAATTCACTGATTTATCAGGCTTCAGGCAGGGATGAAGGGGAACCGGGCACAGTGACGTCCGAGGCAGGGATGCCGAGGCCGAGCGTACAAGAATGTACGTCTGCGTTCACGGGACCCGGTACCCCTCCATCCCTGCGTATGCCAGAAAATTTCCCGAACTACCGCAACAAGCTGAATTTCTGCACCGCGGGACTGTATTTCCGCAGTACCCGGTATCCCAGGAACACCAGCGTCAGCCCCCCGTATAACACCGCATCGAAATAACTCGAGCGCACGATCCAGATCACGTGCATGCAGGCCAGTATCGCGCAGGCGTATGTCAGCCGGTGCAGGCGCTTCCAGTTTCTGCCCAGCTTGCGCTGCGCTGCATTGAAGGATGTCGCTGCCAGCGGGGTGAGCAGCACGAACGCGGCAAAACCGATGGTGATGTATGGTCTTTCGCTGATTTCGCGGCCGACCGCGGAAAAATCCCAGCCCAGCAGGAACCACAGGAATACGATCAGGTGCAGGAATACATAGAAGTAGGCATACAGGCCGATCATGCGACGAAAGCGGAACAGCGAAGGCATGTTCAGCAGGTAGCGCAGCGGCGTGATGGCGAGTGACGCAATCAGCAGGCGGATTGCCCATTCCCCGGTCTGCAGCGACAGGTACTGGGCCGGGTCAGGCCCCAGCAGATTCTCCCCGCCGCTGAAGGCGAGGTAGACGCCCCAGCAGAGCCAGGCGGCTGGCAATAAACAGAGGATGAAAACGGTGGGCTTGATCAGGAACTTCATGAGATCGAAAAAGGGATACAAGGATACAGGGATACAGGGCCCGTGCAGGTTAAACACATGTCCAGGTACTTCACGTTACCTTGAGTAAGTTGACGCACAAACATCCAGAATCGTCCGAAGGTCTGCCTTGTATCCCTGTATCCTTGTATCCCTGTATCGTCTCCTAATAATTTCGCCGCAAATCCATACCTTCGTACAAACTGGCCACCTCTTCATACCCGTTGAACATCATGGTATCGATGCGCCGCGGCATGAACAGGCTCGATGGCAGACGCCTTTCACTGGCCTGGCTCCAGCGCGGGTGGCTGACATTCGGGTTCACATTGGCATAGAAACCGTATTCGCGAGGCTGCAGATCGTTCCAGGTGTTGTTCGGCATGTCGCGAGTGAACTCGATCTTCACGATAGACTTGATGCTCTTGAAACCGTACTTCCAGGGCACAACGAGGCGCAATGGCGCACCGTTCTGGGCCGGCAGGACGTCATCGTACAGACCGGTTGCCATCAGGGTCAGCGGGTGCATGGCTTCGTCCATGCGCAGACCCTCCTGGTAGGGCCAGTCGATGGTGGCAAAGCGTGAGCGCTGGGCCGGGAACTGGTCGCGGTCGACCAGGGTGGTGAACTTGACGTACTGCGCGTTGCCGTTGGGTTCGAAACGGGACAGCAGGTCCTTCATGGGAATACCGATCCAGGGAATGACCATGGACCAGGCCTCGACGCAGCGCAGGCGGTAGACGCGCTCCTCGAAAGTATGCGGTTTCAGGACATCTTCCAGTGTATAGGTGCCCGGCTTGGCGCACTCCCCGGCCACTTCCACGGACCACGGATCGATACGGAATTCGCTGGCATTGTTGGACGGATCTTCCTTGCCGGTGCCGAACTCGTAGAAATTATTGTACGTGGTGACATCGGAAAACGGTGTCAGCTCTTCGTCGGTATTGAAGGAACCAGTTGCCGGCGCATCTTTTCTTTCCGCCACTTTCTGCACAAGCCAGTCAGGCCTGGACGCCAGGTTGATATCGGCCGGGGCGCGTGCAAACAGGGAATCCCCTACCTGGGCACTGGCTGTGGGTGACAGCAGGCTGGCACCGGCGGCTCCGAGAGCGACATTTGCACCGGTTTTCAGGAACTGCCGGCGAGCCTTGTAAACGGACTCCGGGGTGATCTCTGAAGAGGGGATTTCCTTGCGTGTTTTGATGAGCATCGTGTTGGTCCCTTCTGGATAAGATACTGAACGAATGACTGTTACTGACTGTGACCCTGAATATAGCCGGAAATTTCCCTATTGCTGCTTTTCTTTTTCCACCTGGCCCGGTGAGGGAAAATCCGGTTCGGCATGCACCTGTTCACTGTTGGCTGCATCTTGACGTGTCAGTGCATCCAGGCGTGCGACTTTGAGCCATTTTGCCCGGCGCACATATAGTCCCATGGCAGGGCCAGACAGCGCGTACATGATGGCCATGCTGAACAGCACGATGGGCGGATCCCATGACACGATAACGAATACCAGCACCACCAGGATCATGGCGATGAACGGCACCCGGTTTTTCATGTCCAGGTCCTTGAAACTGTAGTAGCGGATGTTGAGGACCATCAGGGCTCCCGCCGTAAAGGTCACGAATGCTGCCAGCAAGGCGACAAAGCCGGTGGGGGCCACCTGGTTTTCATAAAGCGCCCACACCATGAACACGACCAGGCCGGCAGCTGAGGGGCTGGCGAGGCCAACGAAGAAACGCTTGTCCTGGGTTCCCAGCTGGACATTAAAGCGCGCCAGCCGCAGGGCTGCACAGGCGACATAGATAAAGCACACCGTCCAGCCAGCCTTGCCCAGGGTGGACAGGGCCCAGCTGAAACAGATCAGGGCGGGGGCCACACCGAAAGCCAGCAGGTCTGACAACGAATCGTACTGGGCGCCAAAGGCGCTCTGGGTATTGGTGAGCCGGGCAACACGGCCGTCGAGACCGTCCAGGAACATGGCCACGATGATGGCGACACAGGCATGGCGGAAATCCCCTCCCATGCCAGCGATGACAGCATAGAAGCCGGCAAACATGGCGCCGGTGGTGAGCAAGTTCGGCAGCAGGTAAATGCCGCGGCGGCGGACCTTGCGGCCGTCCTCCGATACCTCTTCTTCGTGATCATCGATCAGCAGGATGGATTCACCAGACTCGATGCCTTCCTGCTGTTGTGCGTTCCCGTGTTCGTCGCTCATGGCGCTGAATGTCCTGGAAATAGGGCCAGGTCGGCGATTATACGCCCATAATCCGGCGAATTCTGCCCATCCAGGACTGCGCACTGGTGTGGTCCGGCAGAACGCCGAGCCCCACCCGCCCCGGAAGCGCCCAATAAACGGGGTTGAACGTCTAGATAAATTAGACCCAAAAGGCATTTTTGACTAATATTGCCGCCCTGATTAATCAACCCGGCCATTTCGCGGCCGAAACAGTGGACCTTTCGGAGTAAAAATGAATTATTTCAACACTCTTCCCCTGCGTTTACAGCTGGAAGAGCTCGGGAAATGTCGTTTCATGGATTCAGCAGAATTCGCGGGCGGTGTCGACAAACTCAAGGGCAAGAAAGTCGTTATCCTGGGCTGCGGCGCCCAGGGCCTGAACCAGGGCCTGAACATGCGCGACAGCGGACTGGATATTTCCTATGCCCTGCGCCCGGCCGCCATCAAGGAAAAGCGCCAGTCCTGGGTCAATGCCACCGAGAACAGCTTTAATGTCGGCACCTTCGAAGACCTGATTCCCACTGCCGACCTGGTACTGAACCTGACCCCGGACAAACAGCATACCGGCGTTATCGAGCAGGTCATGCCACTGATGAAGAAAGGCGCATGCCTCGCCTACTCCCACGGTTTCAATATCGTCGAGGAAGGCATGCAGATCCGCGACGACATTACCGTCGTCATGGTTGCACCGAAATGTCCGGGCACCGAGGTCCGTGAGGAATACAAGCGTGGTTTCGGCGTGCCCACCCTGATCGCGGTACACCGTGAGAACGATCCCAACGGCGATGGCCTGGAAATCGCCAAGGCCTACGCGGCTGCTACCGGCGGTCACCGCGCAGGCGTGCTGGAATCCTCCTTCATTGCCGAAGTGAAATCCGACCTGATGGGCGAACAGACCATTCTCTGCGGCATGCTCCAGACAGGCTCCATCCTGGGCTTCGAGAAGATGGTGGAAAAAGGCATCGATCCTGCGTACGCCTCCAAACTGATCCAGCACGGCTGGGAAACCGTTTCCGAAGGCCTCAAGCAGGGCGGCATTACCAACATGATGGATCGCCTGTCCAACCCGGCCAAGATCAAGGCCTTCCGGGTCAGCGAGGAACTGAAGGACATCATGCGTCCCCTGTTCGAAAAACACATGGACGACATCATGGAAGGCAACTTCTCCGCCGGCATGATGGCAGACTGGGCCGACAACGACGCCAAGCTGCTGGGCTGGCGCGAGGAAACCGGACAGACCGCGTTCGAGAAATCCTCAATCGATGGCGCGCCGGACATCAGTGAACAGGAATACTACGATCACGGCATCCTGATGGCGGCCATGATCAAGGCCGGCGTCGAGTTGTGTTTCGAAACCCTGACCGCGGCCGGTGTTATCGCAGAATCGGCCTATTACGAATCCCTGCACGAAGTACCGCTGATCGCCAACCTGATCGGCCGCAAGAAACTGTACGAGATGAACAAGGTGATCTCGGACACGGCCGAATATGGCTGCTACCTGTTCGCCAACGCTGCCGTACCCATGCTGGAAGGCTTCATGAAGGGTGTGGATACCGACATCATCGGTGCCGGCCTCAAGGTGAAAGACAATGGCGTGGATGACCGCGAGCTGATCGAGGTCAGCAGGCCGATCGGCACCGAGATGAGCGCGGCCCACCCGGTGACGATGAGCGTGCCCCAGATCGCGTGGACGGCGCCGCCGCCCTCGCCCACGATGTTGCGCATCGAGAACGAGAAGAACTGCCCGTCGAAGCGGGC
>JALRBG010000202.1 GCA_023257855.1 Pseudomonadales bacterium
GTTCGGTCAAAGGGGAATTTGTGGATGAGGTGCTGCGCGATTTTCCGGAAATCACCGCTGGGGGAAGTTTTGCCTTGGATGACATGACCCCCGGTCCCCGCTTCAATGCCCTGCTCGATGAGCTCAACAATAGTGATTTTCGCAACATCATCTCCGAAAAACTGGATATCGATTTGCGCGACAGGCCAATGGTCATAACGTTGCGCGGGTATTCCCGCGCGAAAGATGGCCGGATCCATACCGATTCCAAATCGAAGATGGCCACTATACTGATCTATTTCAATGATGAGTGGGTCGCCGAAACCGGCAAGCTGAGAATTCTGCGCAGCGAAGACATGGATGATTACGTTGCCGAAGTTGCACCCAATGCCGGCACCATGATCGCGTTCAAGGTGACCGATAACTGCTGGCATGGCTACCCTGCCTTCGAAGGCACCAGGCAATCCATCCAAATCAATTTCGTGGAAGATGACAAGGCTGCCACGAAGCATGGCCGGCGCCACGGCTGGACGGCTAAGCTGAAAAAACTTTTTTCCTGAATCTGGTGACGGGTTCACTTAAAATATTTTTCATCCCCATAATATTCGTCGTCCAGCCGGCCTGATAGCCGTTACCGAGGACCAGTCATCGATATCAAGCGCGTACTTGTGATCAAGCTCACCTCCATGGGTGACCTGATGCATGCCCTTCCTGCCCTGACAGATGCAGTTTCTGCTAACCCCGGCATCGAGTTCGACTGGGTGGTGGATGAATCCTTTGCAGAAGTGCCATCCTGGCACCCTGCTGTTCGCAATATCTATAAAAGCGCCCATCGGCGCTGGCGCAAACAGTTCCTGAATACGTTCAAGGGAAAAGAGGTCAGGCTCTTTGTCGAGCAAATCAATAAAAACGATTATGACCTCGTTATTGACGCCCAGAACAACCTGAAAAGTGCCTTTATCAGTTTCCTGCGCCGGGGCCATGTACACGGCATGGACAAAAGCAGTGTCGCCGAAAGGCCGGCGCATTGGGCCTATAAATACAGGCATTATGTAGACAGTCGGTTGCATGCAATCATGCGGCAGCGTGCCTTGTTTGCATTTTCCCTGGGCTACGGTTTACCGGATACCAGGCCGGATTATGGACTGCGGGAAAATGCTTTCACTATGCCGGCACTGGAGTTGCCGGATCCCTATATCGTGCTGATACATAATGCGAGCTGGACAACCAAGTTGTGGCCGAATGCGCATTGGCACAAGTTGATTGGCCTGGCTGCAGAAAACGGTTACAACGTGGTATTGCCGGGCAACAGCAAACAGGAACTGGCCCGGGCGCAACAGATAGCAGGCAGGCATGAAAATGCCATTGCGTTGCCGCGATTATCGTTGTCTGAGCTAGGCGGGGTTATCCGCAAAGCCAGAGGTGCGATCAATTGTGATACCGGATTGGCGCACCTGACGGCCATGATCGGGACTCCCGCGGTGACGTTGTACGGTCCGACAAGTGACAGGCTGATCGGCACGACAGGAATGCACCAGCAACATCTTGTCGCCAGTGATCCGCCATACGCGTGTGCACCGTGTTACAAGCGTACCTGCCATTTCGAGAACAAAGGGGCAGCGATGTCGAGCTGTATGCGCGCTTTCGAACCGGCGGACGCATGGACAAGCCTGACCGGGCTGATGAAAAACGTCAGAAGGGAATAGCGAAAGCAGGGGATGGATCAGTTACGCCAGAAATGCGGCGACAGGATCACCAGCAGGGTAAATACTTCAAGCCGGCCAAGCAGCATTCCCAGGCAAAGAATCCACTTGGCGGCAGCAGGTAAACCACCGTAATTGAAGGCAACTTCCCCGAGACCGGGACCCAGGTTGTTGATACTGGCGCCGACAGCCGTGAATGCCGTTGTGATATCCAGATCGACAGACAACAGTGCCAGCAGCATCACCATGTATGCCATCACGTACACGGAGAAAAACCCCCATACAGATTCAATCACCCGGTCCGGGACGCGCTGGCTGCCGAGCTTGATCGGGACTACCGCGTTGGGATGAATGAGTTTTTCAATTTCCCGGAAGCCCTGCTTGATGATGAGCACGATACGAATGACTTTCATACCGCCACCGGTTGACCCGGCACAGGCACCAATAATGGCCATGTAAAAGAGCAGGAAGGGCAGGAAGGTCGGCCAGGCAGTGAAGTCGTCCGTGCTGAACCCGGTGGTGGTGGAAATGGATACCACTTCGAAGATGCCGCGGAAAAAAGCCTCTGACAGGGGATATGTGCCTGAAAAATATAGGAAGAAGACGGTGACGACGGATATGAATACCAGCAGGGCAGTATAGAACTGGAATTCAGTGTCTTTCAGGTAGTGTTTGTAGCTTTTATGCTCCCAGGCGTAGAAGTGCAGGGCGAAGTTGACTCCTGAGATGAACATGAAAATCGTCGCGATAATCTCGATGCCGCGGTGATCGAAAAAGCCGATGCTGGCGTCGTGAGTGGAAAAGCCCCCGATGGCAACTGTCGCGAAACTGTGGCCAATTGCGTCGAAAACGCTCATACCTGCCAGGTAATAGCAGATAGCGCAGAGCATGGTCAGGGAGATGTAGATTAACAGCAGGGCCTTGGCGGTTTCCGTCACGCGGGGCAGGAGCTTGTTGTCCTTGACCGGCCCGGGGCTTTCCGCGCGGTATAGCTGCATACCGCCTATGCCAAGCATAGGCAGGATGGCCACCGCGATGGCAATGATGCCCATGCCACCGAGCCACTGGAGCTGCTGGCGGTAATAGAGGATCGAGCGCGGCAGGGTGTCCAGGCCTGACAGGACCGTAGCCCCGGTTGTCGTCAGTCCGGAAATGGACTCAAAGAAGGCATCGGTCACCGACATGTCCAGCGAGGCGGTGAAGATAAAGGGGAAGCTACCGAATGAGCCAAGGACGGTCCAGAACAGGGTAACAACAAGGAAGCAGTCCCGGGTTCGCAGTTCCTGCTTGTTGTTCATGACCGGCGCCCACAGCACGAAGCCGCTAAGCAGGGTCAGGAAAAAAGTGGTCAGGAAGGAATACATGACGCCATCCTGGTAATACAAGGACACAAGCAGGGGAGGCAGCTGGGTGAAGCTGAACAGCATCAGCAGTACACCGAGAATGCGGAGTATGACCGGCAGGTTCATCGGCTGACCGTCACTTTGTGCCTGGAATCATTGTTGTATTTTCCTGTATGGCCTGGCGGCCCGTATCAGAAGAACGTAAGCCCTACCTGGAACAGGCGTTCCAGCTCGGGTATGCGCTTCTTGTCCACCATGAATATGATGACGTGGTCGTCGGTTTCAATGACGATGTCATCGTGGGCAATGTAAACCTTGTCATCACGAACGATGGCACCAATGGTGGTCCCTTCAGGAAGGTCGATATCCTCTATCTGTTTGCCGACGACCTTGGATGTGTTCTTGTCACCATGAGCGATAGCTTCCATAGCTTCTGCCGCTCCGCGCCGTAGAGAATGGACATTCACCACATCTCCTTTGCGTACATGCGTCAGCAGGCTGCCGATGGTGGCCTGCTGCGGCGAGATGGCGATGTCAATTTCGCCGCTTTGAATGAGGTCGACATAGGCCGGGTTGGCGATCAGCGTCATGACCCGCGCAGCACCCATGCGTTTGGCGAGCAGGGAAGACATGATGTTGGCGTCATCGTTGTTGGTCAGAGCTAGGAAAACATCGGTATCTTCAATGTTTTCCCCGATCAGCATTTCCTGATCAGAGGCATCGCCATGAAGAACTGTCGTGGATTTCAGGCGTTCCGTAAGCTCCCGGCAACGCTCGAGATTCATTTCAATGATCTTGGTGCGGTAGTTCTTTTCCAGTGACGCGGCCAGCCGCTCACCGATATTGCCGCCGCCGGCGATCATGATTTTCTTGTATGGCTTGTCTACCTTGCGCAGCTCGCTCATGACATCACGGATATCTTCCTTGGCGGCAATGAAGAATACCTCGTCACCTTGCTCGATAATGGTCGTGCCTTCAGGTTTGATGGCGCGGTTGCTGCGAAAGATGGCGGCAACGCGTGTATCCACGTTCGGCATATGCTCGCGCAGCTGCGAAATTTCCTGGTCAATGAGGGGGCCGCCGCGGGTGGCTTTTACGCCAACCAGTTGCACCAGGCCATTCGCGAAATCGAGTACCTGGAGTGAGCCGGGCAGATCGATCAGGCTCTTGATGTAATGGGAGACTTCCTGCTCCGGGCTGATGACCACGTCGATGGGAATGGCTTCAGGGCAGAACAGTTTCTTTTCGGCGACGTAGGAGTTCGAGCGTAACCGGCATATTTTCTTCGGCGTACGAAACAGGGAATAGGCAACCTGGCATGCCACCAGGTTGGTTTCATCACTATCGGTGATGGCGATCAGCATATCCGCATCACGTGCGCCGGCACTTTCTAGGATGTTGGGGTAGGAAACCTGGCCTTCGACAGTGGCGATATCCAGACGATCCTTGAGATCCCTGAGCCGGGTCGCACTGGGATCCACTACGGTAATGTCGTTGGCTTCTTTCGCCAGGTTTTCAGCCAGCGCGGCGCCGACCTTGTTGGCGCCGAGGATGATGATTTTCATTTGTCCGGAAAACTCCCGCTGACTACAGGTAAAAATTGCGGCGACATTATATGCCTATGTAGGTAAGACTGAAACGTGGCGACAAAAATTGTCAATCAGGGCAAATGCTTACTGCTTTTCCAGCAACACATAATAGAAACCGTCCGTACCTGCCATACCGGGCAGGAATTGCATGCCCGGATTGCAGGGCAGGGTGCCAGGATGGGACAACGGGACTGCCAGCGCATTGCCTGTATTTGCCAGGAAATTGCGGGTGATTTGCTCATTTTCCGCACGCAGCACCGAACAGGTGGTGTAAAGCAGCCGTCCACCGGGTTTCAGGCAGGGCCAGAGCGATTCCAGCAGCTGCCGCTGCAGGTCAGCAAGCCGGGGAATGTCTTCGGCACGGCGAAGGATCTTGATGTCCGGATGCCGGCGAATGACTCCCGTACCTGAGCAGGGTGCGTCCAGCAGAATGGCATCGAAGGGCCGGCCATCCCACCACTGCCCGGTGTTCGTGGCATCCGCACAGGCAACATTCGCCGTCAGGCCGCTCCTGGCCAGGTTTTCCCTGACTTTCAGCAGGCGGTCCTCATTGCTGTCGAGCGCGACCATGTCCAGCTTTCCAGCCGCCAGTTCAAGAAGCGCGCAGGTTTTGCCGCCGGGAGCCGCACAGGCATCCAGCACCCGGTCACCCCGGGCCGGCGCCAGCAGGGCGGCGGCCAGCTGGGATGCCTCATCCTGGACACTGATGAGGCCATCGGTAAAGCCGGGCAGTTTTCCTACATCGACAGGTGACGCCAGGGTAATACCGGTACTGGTATTGGCCCCGGCGCTAGCGGCAATCCCACTGTTTGCGAGGCTTTCCAGGCATTGCTCACGGCTTGTGCGAAACAGGTTTGTTCGCAGCACCATCGGCGCCTGCCGATTGTTGTTTTCCAGGATTTTCTCAGCCTGTTGCGGCCAGTCCTGCTGTATGGCTTCCAGCAACCAGGACGGGTGGGCGCAGCGTGCCTGGGGATCGTCCAGAATCGCTGCCTGGAGGGCTTCGCGGTCGCGCAGGGCCTGGCGCAAAACAGCATTGACGAGGTTTTTTGCCCAGGGCTTTTTCAACAACCGGGTGGTAGCCACGGTTTCATTCACTGCGGCGTGATCGGGCGTGCGCATGTGCAGCAGCTGGTAGAGCCCGAGCAGGATCAGGCACAGAACATCGTTGTCCTTGGCCCTTGGCAGTTTATCCATCAGCCGGCTGGCCATGAAGACCAGCCTTGGATGCCAGCGGCATACCCCGTAGGCGTATTCCTGAATCAGAGGCAGCTTTGCAGACGGGTGGGTGACACTGAGGGCTGAAAGCTGTGATGATAATGAGCCGTTTTCGGAAAGCAGGTTATTCAGCAATTTCACCGCAAGTAAGCGGTCACTTATAGCTTTCAAGGTGCTGCCCTCATGCCGGGTGAGCGGCACTTAACGTGGCCCCTGGGGTAAACAGATTCGGGTGCCCGTTGAGGACGTCCTGCATGGCCATGGGTTTCTTGCCCGGCAGCTGGACGGCGGAAATTTCGAGACGGTTTTCGCCACAGGCGACAGTAATGGCGTTGCTGGCGACGGCGAGAATGGTGCCCGCTACGGCGCCGGCGTTCCCGGCCTTGCTGACGGCCTCGATGATGCGGAGCCGGTCTCCCCGGAAAGGGCACCAGGCCGGGGAGCGCGGGTAGAAGGCCTGGACCTGCCGCTGGATAAGCGCGGCGGGCTGCATCCAGTCAATTGCCGCCTCTTCCTTGGCCAGCTTGGCGGCATAAGTCGCGTGGCTGTCATCCTGGGGGCGGGCATTGGCCTGGAAAGATCCCAGATCGGCCAGCACCTTTTCCAGGCCTTCACACCCGAGAGTGGCAAGTCTTTCGGTAATGGTCAGGGCATTGTCACTATCCCCGATCGGCGTTTTGAGTGCCAGCAGCACATTCCCGGTATCGAGGCCGGCATCCATCTGCATGATGCAAATGCCCGTTTCCTTGTCACCAGCCAGGATGGCGCGTTCAATGGGCGCGGCCCCGCGCCAGCGCGGAAGCAGGGAAGCATGGACATTGATACAGCCAAAACGGGGTGTTTGCAGGACGGCGGGACTCAGAATCAGGCCGTAGGCAACCACGATCATGAGATCCGGGGCAAATCCCGCCAACTCGGCCGTTGCCTGGGCGTCGAGCCGGGCAGGCTGGAAAACCGGGATATCGTGTTGTTCGGCGACGGCTTTTACCGGTGTGGGCTGAACCTTTTTGCCCCGGCCGGCGGGTCGGTCCGGCTGGGTGTGCTCGGTGCGATGTGGAAGCCGCTCGAGGGTGACGAGGCGGTCGTCGAGAACCCGCTCGGCGCGGTGCCGATCGTCGAGTTCCGGAACCGGCCGCGGCTGCTCGGCGAGGGTCGTTCGGAGATCGCTGACGTGATCTCGGTGCAGAACCAGATCAACAAGCTGGTGTGCGACATGATGGTCGCCGCCGAGTACACGGCTTTCAAGCAGCGGTGGGCGACCGGTGTCGAGATCCCGACGGACCCGGTGACCGGCGACCCGCTCGAGAGCTGGCGGCCGTCGGTCG
>JALRBG010000205.1 GCA_023257855.1 Pseudomonadales bacterium
GAGCACTACAACGCGCTCAAGGCGCAGGCTGCATCGCGAGGCGGCCCCACCATCTACACGCGCGACAACCTGCCGCCCTACTGGGACGGCTTCTACAATTCGCGCACCCTGCAGCCGCAGCAATGGACCTTCGGCCACAACGTCCAGGCGGGTACATTGATGGGCCTGCTGACGCCGGAATACCAGCGCCGTTTCGTGCAGGCGCTTTACCACGTGGGGGTGAGCAACTCGCCGCAGTGGATGTCGTCCACCTGCTATCCCGAGGGCATGGTGCGCTGGTGGGCGCAGGGCATCCGCGACATCCAGGTCACCATCAATGCCAACATGGTGCAGCTGGTGTCCGGCACCGCGCTCAACTTCCTGCGCCAGATCCTGCTCAACCAGGAACATGAAACGCTGATCTCGCAATGGTACGGTGAAAGCATCGGCTTCTGGGATAACCAGACGCTGATTGCCTGGACCAAGAACGTGCAAGGCTGGTGGATGTCACACGCCCTTCCGGAGTACTCCAGCGACTTCGAAGCCATCGAGACCTACACCCTCGACGCTGACAGGAACCTGCACCTCGAAGTGATCATGTACGATCCCATCGCCTTCACCGACCCGCTGCGCCTGGAAGTCATCTACACCTGGCGCGGCGAATGGAACTCGGACCGCTACCAGTGGAAGGAATGCCAGCAGACCCTGTTCAACATCGGCGGGCGCCTGCAGCCGGTACCGCCGGGCACCGTCATCGAGTACGAGACGCCCGACTGGTACGAACGTCCATGGGCAAAAGTGTGGGAAGACAACTTCGAGGAAGGGATGCAGCGGCCGGAAAACGAAACGGATATTTTTTCTTTCGAGTGAATTATCCAATGTCCGCGTTTAGCCGAAAGCGGAACTTACCATACCCCGCGCAGGTGGCGTCACGAGCGAAGGCTGATCGAGGCAAAAAATTTTTTCAGAGCTGGGAGCATACAGCCAGTATGTGACCGGTTTGGAAAAATTTTTTAACGAAGATCAGGCGAGCGCAGTAGCCACAAATAAAAAAATAAGCGCTTCACGCTCACCAACAAAAAAGCCCGGCAGATGCCGGGCTTTTTCGTGAGCGTGATTAAACGCTTATTTTTTACGCCAGCTACCTTCTACATAGCTGTCGCGAACGACTTCGGCGTAAGGTACCGGAGAAACGCGTGCACGGATATTGATGGACGTGCTCTTGCCTTCAACGGTGGTCTTCTCGGTCGCGGGCTCTTCACCCCAGACCAGGACCACTTCGGTGCCGATTTCGATATCGGAATCAACAGTACCCAGCGACAGACAGCTGCGCTCGTTGTAGCTGTAGCCGGAGAACATGGACAGACCAACAACCTTGTCGCCACCCAGGATGGTGTCGAAAGAGGAGTTGCCATAGTTCGCAATCGGGATGTTGATGTACTTGGCGTGCTTGCCTTTCTCGAACATGGAGGCGTAAGCGGCAACCACGTCATCCTTGTTCCAGGCGAAGGTCACTTTCTTGCGGTGATCATCGTTCTGCATCTTCTCCAGGGCTTCGCGGCCGATGAAGTCGTGGTCGAACTTGATGAACGGACCGTAACCCAGCTCGTACGGGGTGGTGTAGTAGTCTTCGATCTTGTCAGAGACGAAAGAACCGGCAATCGCTGCGGTGCCTTCGTAGCTGGCTGCAGGCAGCCATTCACGGTAGGACTTCATGCGCTCGTCAGAGTAGACGGCGGGCAGCGGAGAGGGAATCCAGCCGGACTCCAGGGTGTTGGAGGCGTAGGCATTGGAACCGACGGGCACGATGCCGAATTCTGCACCGGCTTCGAGGATGGCATTCTTGATGCGCTCGCCTTCTTCGTACGGACCCCAGATTTCGAGACCCGGTGCACCGGCCATACCGTGACGCAGTGTGCGTACCTTGGTACCGTCGATGTTCATGTCAGCCATGTGGAAGAATTTCAGCTGTTCCAGCTTGCCACCATGCAGTTTTTCAATGATCGGCCAGGCGTTGGGGCCCTGGATCTGGTAGCGGTAGGAAATACGGTGAACCGGCTTGCCCATCGGACGTGACGGGGAGCGGTCGTCGTGGATGATTTCGACATCGTAGCCACCGGTTTCAGCGTGGAAGCGGATCCAGTTGGCGGAAGGAGCGCGACCAACAAAGACCAGCTCGTTCTGGGCCAGGTGGAACAGGATACCGTCACCGATAACGTGACCCGAGTGACTTACAGGAACATACTGCTTGGCACGATTGACCGGGAAGTTCGCGAAGCTGTTGATCGCGGTGTCGGACAGCAGTTTGATGGCGTCCGGGCCCTTGATGTAGATGTCCACCATGTGGTGTGACTGGTCGAACAATACTGCTGATTCGCGCCATGCTTCCTGTTCACTACGCCAGTTGTGGAATTCCGGTGCTACAACAGGATAGACATAAGCGCCTATCTTTGAGTTGCGCATCATATCAACCGGGCTGTCAACACTCTGCAATAAGTCTTCTAAGCTCTTGCTCATTGTTGTTGATTTCCTCTAAGTTTTTGGGGTCGAAAAAAAAGGCGCTACGATACAGTGAAAGGCCTTGTTTTGCAATGCCGGACAGGCCTCACAGCGCCTGACACAGTGGCACAACCCCTGGGTTAACGAAACGTGCAATTACGCTGCGGGGGTATATCCGAGCAGCGATTTGTACTCCAGAAACTCTCCGAATGCCTGGTCACTGAACTCCCTGCCGTTGCCGGATTGCTTGTATCCGCCGAAGGGCGCATTCAGGTCGAGGCCCGCGTTGTTGATGCTGATATAACCGGCGCGGATTTTCGCCGCCACCTTGCGCGCGTGCTCGATATCCTTGCTGTGGACATAACCGCCCAGGCCGTATTCAGTGTCGTTGGCGATGGCAATGGCCTCTTCCTCGGTGTCATAGCCGATGATGCTGAGCACCGGCCCGAAAATCTCCTCACGCGCGATTTCCATGTCATTTTTGACGTTCCGGAACACGGTGGGCTTCACGTAGTAGCCCTTTTCCAGCCCTTCCGGCTTGCCCTCGCCGCCCGTGACCAGCTGGGCGCCCTGCTCCACACCGCTGTGGATCAGGCGCTGGATTTTTTCCCATTGCGGCTGCGAAATGACCGGGCCCATGCGGCTGTCCGCCTTCGGGTCGCCGGGCGCCCAGCTTTCGGCTGCTTCCTTGGCAATGGCGCAGACTTCGTCCATCAGCTTGTTGGGCACCAGCATTCTCGTTGGTGCGCGGCAGGACTGCCCGGAATTCATCATGATGCCGTTGATGCCCCCGGTCACCGCCTTTTCCAGGTCGGCGTCATCCAGGATGATGTTGGGGCTCTTGCCGCCCAGTTCCTGGTGCACGCGCTTGACGGTCCTGGCCGCGGCCTCGGCAACGGCGATGCCAGCCCGGGTGGAGCCGGTGATGGATACCATGTCCACTTTCGGGTGCATGGCGATGGCCTGGCCCACTTCGGGTCCAAGACCGTTCACCAGGTTGAAGACACCGGTCGGCACGCCGGCGGCATCCAGGATCTCGGCGAAGATGCCGGCGGAGAACGGCGCAATTTCAGACGGCTTGACCACCACGGTGCAGCCCACGGCCAGGGCCGGCGCCACCTTGGCGCAGAGCTGGTGAATGGGCCAGTTCCAGGGCGTGATGAAGCCGCAGACGCCGATCGGTTCGCGGGCGACCCGGCTGGTGCCGCGGTCTTCCTCGAACTTGAAGGTTTCCAGCACCTTGATGGCGGTCTTGAAGTGGTTGACGCCGATGGCGGCCTGGGTGCCGTCCGCCAGCCATTTCGGTGCGCCCATCTCCACGGTGATGGCCTCGCCCAGTTCAGGCAGGCGTTTCTCGAATTCGGCAACGATGCGGTTCAGGATAGTCAGG
The DNA here is from genome assembly GCA_023257855.1 of Pseudomonadales bacterium. Lineage (GTDB taxonomy): Bacteria > Pseudomonadota > Gammaproteobacteria > Pseudomonadales > Pseudohongiellaceae > Eutrophocola. The sequence continues at coordinate 3,869 of JALRBG010000205.1, forward strand.
CGCTCTTCACGCGTGGTCGATGACCAGCTGTTGAAGGCTGCGGCGGCTGCATTCACGGCCTTGTCCACGTCAGCCGCACTGCCCAGGCTGATATGACCGGCGACTTCCTCGGTCGCAGGATCGATAACATCCAGTGATCTGGGAGTGACGGGATTCACCCATTCGCCGTTGATATAGAACTGCATGTAATCACGCATCGTAGAAAAAACTCCTGGAATTCAGAATGGATTCGGTTCTGCCCCCTAGTAAGCCGGGGCCGGTAAATTCGGGGGTGCAAGTATAAACATCTGGGTGAGACAAGGCCATGCCCGGGGGCTGCCCATCACTGGCAGAATCGCCAACATATGGGGAATGCCGCCAACGCCGAATGGGCCTAGACAAACCGATCTGAAATTATGCTTTGTTTTCAGTCAGTTAAATGCAGGCGGAAAGTTGGCAAGGATCATGCAACGTCCAGTCAGGTACGCGTATTGAACAGCATGGCACGGAATACGCAAAAGACGGACGACGATATCAAACAATGGACACGGCCATGCGTCAAAGTGACAAAACCAGCAAGATATTCGAGGCCGGCATCGACCTCGATTAACGATTTAAGCTTCCGGGGCCTGGTGACATTTCCTACTCCCACGATCCAGCACATCACCAGGTCCCGGCAGCTTAATTATTGAATGTTGTCTTTTCTTCTGTGGTACCAGAGCCGCCTGCCCCAGCATGGGGTTAACACTTTCAGTATCCTGTGAAATACATCGCAACCTGAATGATAACCCCGGCATAGAGCCCGGCGATGGCATCATCCAGCATGATGCCGAACCCCCCATGCACCTTCTTGTCGAGCCAGCCAATGGGCCAGGGCTTGATGATGTCAAAGAAACGGAAGGCCAAGAATCCCGCCAGCACCCAGTACCAGGTCAGCGGCACCAGGATCATGGTGATCCAGTAGCCGACGAATTCATCCCATACGATGCCGCCGTGGTCATGCACACCCAGATCGCGCGCCGTTTTACCGCACAGGTAGATACCCACAATGAAGGCAGCGACGATCATCGCCATGTAGGCCGCCAGGTTGAAGGCCACCTGCACCAGCAGGAAATGCAGCGGAATCGCCACGAGGGTACCGACCGTACCCGGGGCTTTCGGGGCAAGTCCGGCGCCAAAGCCGAAGGCCAGGCAGTGGACTGGATTGGTCAGTATGGCGGCGGGTGCGGGCTTCATCATCAAAAATGCCGGTAGCCGCTGGCAGCAAAGGTAACCGGCTTGCCTGAAGCGTCCAGGCATTCAACCGCATCACCGTCGGTAATGACGCCAATCCTGACAGGTGGCAGGCCAAGCATCTCGCCGAGCGCTACCAGGGCCTGTTCGTGAACGGCGCTGACCGTCAGCAGCAGTTCGTAATCATCACCGCCCGTCAGCGCCAGGGCAAGCGCTTCCTGCTGCGGCAGGTATTCCTGCAGCGGCACACCCACCGGAATCGCCGCCAGCGCCAACTGCGCACCCGTACCACTTAGCCTGCAGACATGGCCCAGGTCGGCCAGCAGTCCGTCGGAGATATCGATGCCGGCGGATACGACACCGGCCGCGGCATGACCCAGCGCCAGTTTCGGCATGGGCCGGTAAAAGGCCTGCTCGTACCTGGCCCGGGCGCTGTCATGCATGTGTTCCGTCCCCAGCAACTCCCGTATGGCGAATGCCGCATTGCCCAGCGAGCCGGTGACATACACGGCGTCCCCCGGCCGGGCGCCGCTGCGCAGGATCGCCTTGCCGGCATCATTGAGGCCATGGACCTGGATCGTGATGGTCAGGGGGCCGCGGGTGGTGTCTCCGCCAAGCAGCGGACAGCGGAATGCCAGGGCAGCTTCCTTCAGGCCGGCACTAAAGCCCTCGAGCCAGTCCTGGTCTGCCGCAGGCAAAGTCAGGCCCAGGGTAAACCCGGCCGGCTCGGCGCCCATGGCGGCAAGGTCACTGAGACTGACAACCAGCGCACGGTATCCGACCAGCATCGGGTCGGCACCTTCCGGGAAATGCACTCCTGCCACCAGCGTATCCAGTGACATGGCCAGTTCCTTGCCAGACGGGACGGAAAGCAGGGTGCAGTCATCACCGATACCGAGGCGCACGACATCACCCGGCACGGCGGCAAGGCCCGGCTGGTTGAAGCAGGCTTGAATGATCTCGAATTCGGAAAGCATTTGCGCTGCCGGCCTAGGCGCGGGCGTTGATTTCGACGCTGCGGAACTGGCGGGCGAGTTTGTCGAGCACACCGTTCACATACTTGTGGCTGTCGGTGGCACCGTAGGTCTTGGCCAGTTCGATACACTCGTTGATGACGACCCGGTAGGGAATGTCGATGCGCCGGGACAATTCGAATGCGCCGAGGCGCAGGATAGCCAGCTCGATGGGATTGAGCTGTTTCATTTCCCGGTCGAGGTGCGGCGTGATGGTGGCATCCAGGTCCCCGGCGCCGAGCGCGATACCGGTGAAGGCTTCATGGAAATAATCCCAGTCGATCTTGCCCGTGTTGTCCGCCCGGTACTGGGCCTCGATATCGTTGAGGGGGTAATCGGAGATCTGCCACTGGTACAGCGCCTGCACCAGCAGGCTGCGGGCCTTTTTCCGGTGGGCGATCTTCGGTTTTTCGGAGGTATCCTCGGTCATGGTGACGGGCTCAGGAAAGCGCGTCGAGCTTGCGCTTGAGGCTGACCATCTCCATGGCGGCAACGGCGGCGTCAGCCCCCTTGTTGCCGGCCTTGGTGCCGGCGCGCTCGATGGCCTGCTCGATGGTGTCGACGGTGAGTATGCCGTTGATCACCGGTGTGTCGTGCGCCAGCGCGAGATCAGACAGGCAGCGGGCGCTTTCATTGGACACGATTTCAAAATGGTAGGTAGCGCCGCGGATCACGGCACCTAGGGCGATGACGGCATCGAAGGTATTCGATGCAAGGGCACTACTGGCTGCCAGGGGAATCTCCAGCGCGCCGGGGACACGAATGATGGTGATATTGGCATCCGCAACGCCATGTTTCTTTAGGGCTTCAATGGCCCCTGCTTCCAGGCTGTCGACGATGTAGCTGTTGAAACGCGACACCACCAGCGCAAAGTTGGCAACGGTTCCGGCAAATTCACCTGCTAGGGTTTTCACTGTCTTTTTTGTTCCTTTTTATGAATGCCCATGACTGCCCGTGAAGATCACTCGCAGGGTATGTACTCCACAACTTCCAGGTCGAAACCGGAGATGGCGTATTTCGTGGGGTAGCTTAACAGCCGCATCTTGCCCACGCCCACATCACGCAGTATCTGAGAGCCGGTGCCGACGTTGAGATAGATGCCGTGCGGCGCCGGCGCCTGAATATCCTGGTCGCTCAGTTTGTCGATGGTGGCGAGCCGGGACATCACGTCTTTGCTGCCTTTTTCGTTGGCCAATACTACCACAACGCCCTTGCCTTCCTGGTTGATGCGCTGCATGGCCTTGTGCAATGACCAGCTCGGCTGCACCGGATTGCCGATGCCCAGCAGGTCCCTGACCGTATCGGCGACAAGCACGCGCGCCAGTGTAGGCTCGTCCTGGCGGATATCGCCTTTCACCAGCGCCAGGTGAACGGGACTGCCTTCCTTGATGAGGTCGCGGTAACAGTAGACGCCAAACTCGCCATGCTCGGTTTGCATGGTGTATTCCTGCACACGCTCGATGGTTTTCTCGTTGGCGATGCGGTAATGAATCAGGTCCATGATCGTGCCGATCTTCAGGTTGTGCTGCGCGGCGAATTTTTCCAGGTCGTCCTTGCGTGCCATGGAACCGTCTTCGTTCATGATTTCGCATATGGCAGAGGCCGGTGTCAGGCCCGCCAGTTTGGCGAGATCGCAGCCGGCCTCGGTATGGCCGGCACGGCGCAGTACGCCGCCGTCATTGGCCATGACGGGAAAGATATGTCCCGGTTGAATGATGTCTTCGGGCTTCGCATCGGGTGCGACTGCCGCCTGGATGGTGCGTGCGCGATCGGCAGCGGATATCCCGGTGGTGACGCCGGTGGACGCCTCGATTGAGACGGTGAAGTTGCAGCCGAACGGCGAACCGCTGGTTTCCACCATCAACGGCAGTTTCAGCTGCCGGCAGCGGTCGCGCGTCAGCGTGAGGCAGACCAGGCCGCGGGCATGCTTGGCCATGAAGTTGATGTCTTCCGGGCGCACCTTTTCCGCGGCGATGATCAGGTCGCCTTCGTTTTCACGATCTTCATCGTCCATCAGGACGACCATCTTGCCCTGGCGGAAATCCTCGATGATTTCTTGAATGGAGTTCAGTTTCATTTTTTATTGCCCGGGCTGTCCGCAAAGCCGCAACGCACCAGCTGGTCCATGGTCACGCAGGGCTCGGTATTTTCGGCATCACCGGTGACCATCCGTTCCAGGTAGCGGCTGATGATATCCACTTCCAGGTTGACCCTGTCGCCAGGTTTGAGTTCGCCAAAGGTGGTGACCTGGGCGGTATGCGGAATGATGTTCACCCCGAAATGATCACCCGTCACCGCATTCACCGTGAGGCTGATGCCTTCCAGGCACACCGAGCCCTTGGCGGCGATGTATTTTTTCAGCTGCGCGGGCGCCTTAAAGTCGAGGCGCTCGCTGCGGCCATCCGTCTTGCGGCTGACCAGTTCGGCCAGGCCATCGACATGGCCGCTAACGATATGGCCGCCGAATCGGCTCGAAGGCTGCATGGCCTTTTCCAGGTTGACCCTCGCGCCTGTTTTCAGGGTCGCGAATGAAGTCAGCGATACGGTCTCGTTGGAGATGTCGACAGTGAAACTGTTGCCTGCCAGCGTGACAACAGTCAGACACACGCCGCTTACACAGATGCTGTCGCCGATTGCCACATCGGAAAAATCGAGTGCATCAGAGGTGATTTCGGCACGCAGGTCACCGCCGACCTGCTCCAGGCCGGTGATCTCGCCGGTTGCTTCGATAATTCCTGTGAACATCAGGGGGCCTTTTTCACGCGGGAGCGCATTCTACAATCTTTTCCCAGCATTACCACATCGCACAACTCGAGTGCGATATGGTCGGAGAGCGTGGTCTTGCCCAGCAGGTTGAACAACGGCCTGGCATCGCTGCCAAGCAGCTTGGGTGCGATATAGGTGATCACCTCATCCACAAGCCTGGCATCGAGCATGGCGCCGGCGAGTTCTGCACCGGTTTCCAGCAGGATGTCGTTGCACTGTTTTTCCACGGCGAGGTAGCGCAGCAGGGCTTCCAGATCGACACGACCGTCGATGTTGGCGCACGGCACAATCACGACATTGTCCCTCGCCAGCTGCTTTTGCTTGTCGATCAGCAGGTCGTTGCTGGTCACCGCGGTCGCCACCATGACCTCACCCGGCTGTAGCAGGGTTTTTGCACCAGGGGGAATGCGCAGGCGCGAATCGACGATCACTCGCAACGGCTGGATGATGCTCACACCTTCATACCGTGCATCCAGGCCGGGATCATCGACCAGGACGGTTTCGATCCCGCTCATGACCACACCACATTGCGCACGCAGCTTCTGAACGTCCTCGCGGGCCTCGGGTCCGGTGATCCACTTGCTTTCACCGCTGGCCATGGCAGTGCGGCCGTCCAGGCTCATGGCCAGCTTGCAGCGCACGTATGGCAGCCCTTCGCGCATGCGCTTGGTAAAACCCGGGTTCAGGGCTTCCGCCGCTTCCGGCATTACGGGACCGTCCACCTGGATACCGGCAGCACGCAGTTTATCCAGGCCATTGCCTGATACTGCGGGATTGGGGTCGACCATGCCGTAAACCACCCGCGCAATTCCGGCCTCGATCACGGCATCGGCACACGGGCCCGTGCGACCTATATGTGAACAGGGTTCAAGGGTAACGTAGAGCGTGGCACCCCTGGCGCGATCGCCCGCTTTTTTCAGGGCCATGATCTCGGCATGGTCCTGCCCCGCCCGTTCATGGAAGCCCTCGGCAATAATCGTGTCGCCGGTCACCAGTACGGCGCCGACCACGGGATTGGGTTTGGCGGTATAGCGGCCGACCTCGGCGAGACCGAGACAGCGCTGCATGTAATGGATATCGGCCTGGGACATAGTCTGGAGTCGGGGTGGCTGTCGGTTGCATCCCCTGGTGGGGTGGGTTATTTGTTCGCCGAGGCGGCCGCTTCACCTTCCTGGGCGATACGGTCGATCTCTTCCCTGAATTCGTTCAGGTCCTTGAAGCTGCGATAGACAGAAGCGAAGCGGACATAGGCAACTTCGTCCAGCTTCTTCAGTTCGTTCATGACCATTTCGCCAACCAGCTTGCTGGGAATTTCACGTTCACCTGTGGCGCGCAGCTCATGTTTGACATGATTAATGGAGCTTTCCACCAGTTCCAGGCTGACCGGGCGTTTTTCCAGCGCCTTCATCATGCCGGCGCGCAGCTTGTCTTCATTGAAGGGTTCGCGGTTGCCGTTGCCCTTGATCAGGCGCGGCATGACCAGTTCAGCGGTCTCGAAGGTCGTGAAACGCTCTTCACAGGTCATGCATTCGCGGCGCCGGCGCACCTGGTTGCCCTCGGAGACCAGCCTCGAGTCAATCACCTTGGTGTCTTCGGCATCACAGAAAGGACAATGCATATGCTGCTACCCGGCGCCGGACCTTACGCCTTTTTATAAACGGGGAATCGCCCGCACAACTCAAGCACCTTGCCGCGAACCTCGGCAATCAGGCTTTCATTGTTAATGTCATCAAGAATATCACACATCCAGTGCACCAACTGCGTCACCTCTTCCTTGCGGAAGCCGCGCGTAGTAACGGCAGGACTGCCAACACGAATGCCGCTGGTGACGAACGGTGGACGGGGATCGTTGGGCACGGCATTCTTGTTCACCGTGATGTTTGCCCGGCCCAGAGCCCTGTCGGCATCCTGACCGGTCACATCCTTGTCCACCAGGCTGAGCAGGAACAGGTGGTCGTCGGTGCCACCGGAAACTATCTTGAAACCGCGCTCCATGAACACTGTGGCCATGGTGCGCGAATTCTCCAGGGTCTGTTTCTGGTAATCGATGAATTCTTTTTCCATAGCCTCCTTGAAGCATGCCGCCTTCGCGGCGATGACGTGCATCAACGGGCCGCCCTGGCTTTCCGGGAAAACGGAAAAATTCAGTCGCTTGTTCAGTTCCTCATCATCACCCTGTGCCAGGATGATGCCGCCGCGCGGACCCCTCAGGGTCTTGTGCGTGGTGGACGTGGTGACGTGCGCAATGTTGACCGGGCTGGGGTACACCCCTGCCGCGACCAGGCCTGCGATGTGCGCCATGTCGACGACGAAGTAGGCGCCGACGCTGTCGGCAATCGCGCGCATTTTTTCCCAGTCGATGATGCGCGAGTAGGCGGAGAAGCCGGCCCAGATGACTTTCGGCTTGTTCTGTTTTGCCAGGTCCGCGACATTGTCGTAATCGATCTGCCCGGTTTCCGGGTCGATTCCATACTGGACGGCATGATAGATGCGCCCTGAGAAACTCACCGAGGCCCCGTGTGTCAGGTGGCCGCCGTCGGCCAGGCTCATGCCCATAAAGGTATCGCCCGGTTTCATCAGCGCCATGTACACGGCCGCGTTGGCCTGGGATCCGGAATGTGGCTGTACGTTGGCAAAGCCGGCATTGAAGAGGGCCTTGGCCCGCTCTATGGCCAGGTTTTCCACGATGTCGACGTACTCGCAACCCCCGTAGTAGCGCCTGCCAGGGTAACCTTCGGCGTACTTGTTGGTGAGGATGCTGCCCTGGGCTTCAAGCACCCGGGGGCTTGTGTAGTTCTCGGAAGCGATCAGTTCGATATGTTCTTCCTGCCTTTTGGCTTCTTTCTGGATGGCCGACAACAATTCTTCATCAAATCCTGCCAACTGCATTTGATCGTCCAGCATCTTTTTCCTCTTTCGGGCCTATAGTAGAATTCGGGGCTGGCCATTCTACCCCAAAAAAAGGCCCCCAGAGTAACCTATACCCGCCTCTCAGCCGGTCCCGACATCACCACTTTTCCAGGATAACCAGACAATGGCCCAATTCGTATACACCATGAATGGCGTGGGGAAAGTCGTCCCGCCGAAACGGGAAATCCTCAAGGATATCTCCCTGTCGTTTTTTCCCGGCGCCAAGATCGGCGTGCTCGGCCTCAACGGTGCCGGCAAATCCACCCTGCTGCGGATCATGGCCGGCGTCGACAAGGATTACCTTGGCGAGGCGCGCCCACAGCCGCAACTGAAGATCGGCTACCTGCCCCAGGAACCGCATCTGGATGAAAGCAAGGATGTGCGCGGCAATGTGGAGGACGGCATCCGCGAGATCAAGGACCTGGTGGATGAATTCAATGCCATCAGCGATAAATTCGCCGAACCCATGAGCGATGACGAAATGAATGCCCTGCTGGAAAGGCAGGGAGAACTGCAGGGGCTCATCGATACCACCGGCGGCTGGGAAATTGACCGCACGCTGGAAATCGCCGCCGACGCCCTGCGCCTGCCGCCCTGGGATACCCCGGTGAAAAACCTGTCAGGGGGCGAGAAGCGTCGTGTCGCCCTGTGCCGGCTGCTGCTGTCCAAGCCAGACATGCTGCTGCTGGATGAACCCACCAACCATCTCGATGCATTGAGCGTGGCCTGGCTGGAAAGGTTCCTGCAGGAATATCCCGGCACCGTGGTCGCCATCACCCATGACCGCTACTTCCTCGATCATGCTGCCGGCTGGATCCTCGAGCTCGACCGCGGCCACGGCATTCCCTATGAAGGCAACTACAGCGACTGGCTGGCCGCCAAGGAGAAACGCCTGGAAGTCGAGGAACGCCAGCAGGCATCTCTCGACAAGGCGATCAAGGCGGAACTGGAATGGGTGCGGCAGAACCCGAAAGGCCGCCAGGCCAAGAGCAAGGCGCGACTGGCCCGCTTCGAGGAACTGAGCTCGAAGGAATTCCAGACCCGCAATGAAACCCTTGAGCTTTACATCCCGCCCGGCCCGCGCCTGGGCGAAAAGGTGATCGAGGTCGACCACGTCAGCAAGGGTTTCGACGGTCGCGCCCTGATCACCGACCTGACCTTTGCCATTCCCCGCGGCAGCATCGTCGGTATCATCGGCGGCAACGGCGCCGGCAAGACCACTTTCCTGCGCATGCTGGTCGGCAAGGAGCAGCCCGACAGCGGTGAAATCCGCATCGGCGAGACCGTGGACCTGGCCTACGTAGACCAGAGCCGGGACGAACTCGACGGCAAGAACACCGTTTGGCAGGAAATCTCCGGTGGTGTCGACAACATGCAGATCGGCAACTACGAGATCGCCTCGCGCGCCTATGTCAGCCGTTTCAACTTCAAGGGCTCGGATCAGCAGAAACTCGTGAAGGATTTGTCCGGCGGCGAACGCAATCGCGTGCACCTGGCCAAACTGCTCAAGCGTGGCGCCAATGTGCTGCTGCTCGACGAACCTACCAACGACCTGGACGTCGAAACACTGCGCGCCCTGGAAGAGGGCCTGCTGGCCTTCCCGGGCACGGTGATCGTGGTGTCACACGACCGCTGGTTCCTTGACCGCATCGCGACGCATATCCTCGCTTTCGAAGGGGATTCCGAAATAATTTTTCATCAGGGTAATTACACCGACTATGAAGAGGATCTTAAAAAGCGCAAAGGGGATATTGACCCCACGCGTATCAAATATACGAAACTGGCTTAACGGGGATGTGACTTTCTTTTAAAAGAAAGTCACCAAAGAAATACAACCTGTTTGAATTGATTTTTCCTTCCGTAAGAGAAAAATCAAAAATTATTTTTTTATACTTTTCCTGAGCTCAGCCATCCGGCTCTTGTTTTCTTCCAGAGAAAGTTTTTTTGCACTGTGTTCAGGCAGGGCCTTCGGGATGT
>JALRBG010000245.1 GCA_023257855.1 Pseudomonadales bacterium
ATCTGCTCCAGGCTCATGCCCTGCTCGATGGCATTCTGCACACGGTTACGCATGGTATAGAACATCTGCAGCTGGGCGCGGACATCGGCCTGGGTGCTGACCACGCCGTGACCCGGCAGGAAGCGTGTGTTGGCGTTGGAGATTTTCAGCAGTTTCTCGTAGGAAGCCACGATGCCGTTGAAGGAGCCGCCGGCATTGGCATCAACGCCGGGATAGCTGGTGGTCCTGAATACGTCGCCGGTATGGATGATGTTGTCTTCGGTGAAATAGACGAAGGCATCGCCGCTGGTGTGGCCCGGGCCATTGTAGAAGACGTGGATGCTGTCGCCATTGAGATAGAAATCCACCGAGTCATTGAAGGTCACGATGGGCAAGCCCATGCTCTGCTCCATGGACAGTGCCTGGCTCAGATCGCCATTGTTGAAACCCCGGCGCAGTGTGGTACGGACGTTTTCATGGGCGACGATGACGGCACCTTCGGCGGCCATGTTGGCATTGCCGCCGGTGTGGTCGCCATGGTGGTGGGTATTGAGCACGAACCTGACCGGTTTGTCAGACAGCCCTTCAAGGGCGTCGAGAATCTTTTCGGACAGCGGAGCGAACTGGTCATCGACGATGAAGACGCCGTCGTCGCCGACGGAAACACCGATGTTGCCACCCTGGCCTTCCAGGTAATAGATATTATCGGAGAGCTGGTGCGGAGTGATCTGCACATTGCTGAAATCCTGCTGGGCTGCACAGGATGTGCTTAATAAAAAGCAGGATGCACTCAACGCGGACGAAACCAGGCAAAACATTCTTTTCATTGTTATCCCCTCCTTCGGTGGAACCCCGAAGTATAGCGGATTGGCAGGAACCGGAGTACCGTTTTCAGGAGTCCACAGGTGCGCAAAAAATGCGTTAAAAACCCAATAAATATACATTAATCCTCATATTTCACATTGCCAGGTGCCAGGGGGTGTGGCAGACTTTACACACAGTCACGCAAGCAAGGCCTGCGTTGACCTGCAGTCAGACGAGAAAGGCATGCCTGTCCCAGCACAGGTGAAGGGAGAACCGAGCAAAGGGGATCCCGGATCAAGTTGTAACACCAACTGCTTTCTCAACTTTGCCTTCTCGGTTTACGCAGTTCACACCGGCGAGGAGGTAAGTTCACCAAAGAAATCCCATCATCGAAAAACCATTTCTCGTCTTTTTTCAGGCGATTCCGGTTTCAGGTCTCGTCGATTAAAGGCCAAGTTTATAACCTACTTGGAGATAGTTAAGTTATGGCTAAACGCTCTCATGCCAGACGACAGATGAAATACCAGGGAGAACAATTCACATACAACTCGAAACACAGGGACAGCAAGCGTTCCAAAGCCAAGCGGCGACAGGCTGAAGAAAATTCGAATATCGTCGACATCAATGCTCACAGCAACCAGCTTGAGACTGCCTACTCCCCCCGCCACAAAAAAGTGCCCCTCGAAGCACGCACACCGTCACAGCAAAAATACATCAACGCCATCCACAACAACTGCCTGACGTTCGGTATCGGCCCCGCCGGAACCGGCAAGTCCTATTGTGCAGGTGCGCTGGCGGCTGAAGCGCTGGAGTCCGGGCGCATCGAGCGCATCATCCTGACCCGTCCCGCGGTCGAAGCCGGCGAGAACCTGGGGTTCCTGCCCGGTGAAGTGGAAGACAAGTTCGCCGTCTACATCGATGCCTTCCGCGACATACTCAACGAAAGACTGGGGCGCGGGGTTGTCGACTACTGCCTGCGCCATGGTCGCATCGTCGGCGCTCCGCTGGCATACATGCGCGGCAAGACCTTCAACAACGCCACCTTCGTGATCCTGGATGAAGCCCAGAACACCACACCAGTGCAGATGAAGATGTTCCTCACCCGTATCGGTGAAGACTGCAAGGTCGTGATCAATGGCGACATCAAGCAAAGCGATATTCGCGGCGCCAACGGCCTCGAGGATGCCGTCCAGCGTGTCCAGGGGTTGCCCGGCGTCCACGTCCACAAATTCGAGAAAACCGACATCGTACGCAGCGGCCTGGTAAGACATTTGCTGGATCGGTACGAATATGAAGAGCCTATTTCATGATACAGCACGGCCGCGACCATGGACTTTTTTTACGCAGACCAAGGCGCGGTGAGCGACTCGTATCGACCATACTCGAGCGAAGCGCAACACAGGTATGCGAAAAAAAGGCCCGGTCCCTTTGGGTTACGGCGCAAAGCCACGCCTGCTTCGTTGTACCACTTGCCCGTACGGTCGGTACTGACCTGCGTGTTACGCCTCGCAGACATACCTTTGCGCCAGTAACGCGGCTCGTGAAGTATCAAGAAAGAGGCTCTTGGTAAGCAGTAAGCAATTCGGGGTCAACCGGCCCACAGACCGGCCGGACTGATAAAAGACCCCGAAGGAAAACCGGCATCATGCCGTTCGAAGTGAATAGCTGTTTGGAGAAATTGCTGTAACAGGATGTGCTACGCACACTGAAAATCAGCATGATTTCCCAGAATCAGGCGATTTACATATAATCCCTCCCGCGTTTTTCTTCAGGTATCAGGCCTATGAACAGCCTCGACCAGCAGGTCGTCGTGCAACTCAGCCAGTGGCTTCAGGCCGGCAAGCAGTGCTGGCTGTGCACAATCATCAGCACTTTCGGTTCCTCGCCACGCCCGGTGGGCTCGCTGCTTGCCTGCAATGAGGACGGACTATACGTGGGCTCGCTGTCCGGGGGCTGCGTGGAGGACGACCTGCGCGAGAGCATCAACAAGCGTGAACTGGCCACCGAGAATCCGGAAAAGATCAAGTACGGCGTCACCGTGGAGGACGTACAGCGCCTCGGCCTGCCCTGCGGGGGTACGCTGGAAGTGGTCATCGAGCCGATCCGGCCGGAATCACATCCCCTGTACCACACCCTGGCGGACAATATCTCGGCACGCAAACTGGTTACCCGCATGGTCGACCTGGACAGCGGCGAGACCACCCTGGAAAACACCGACAAGTTCGAACCACTGGCGATAACCGGCAGCGTGCTCCGGCACACCTACGGCCCATCATTCCAGCTGCTCCTCATCGGCGCCGTCCAGGTGGCTTATTACCTTGCCAATATGGCCCGGGCGCTCGATTACCAGGTGGAAGTGTGCGACCCACGCAAGGAACTGGTCGAACACTCCCCCATCGATAACGCCCCGGTGGTCAACGCGATGCCGGATGACTGGCTGCGTACGAAGAAGCTCGATGCGCAGACAGCCGTCATTGCCCTTTGCCACGACCCGCGCATCGATGACATGGCCCTGATGGAAGCCCTGCAGGAAACAGGCGCCTTCTATATCGGCGCCATGGGCTCAGCACGCACGTCAGCGGCACGCCGCAAGCGGCTGCTGCAACTGGACATTACCCAGCAGCAGATTGACCGTTTGCATGCACCGGTCGGTCTCGACATCGGCAGCAAGACTCCGCCGGAGATCGCCATCGCCATCCTGGCGGAGCTGACCAGCCTGCGCGCCAAAGCCCGCAAGCAATGACCAATCCCGCAATACCCTCCGATATCGGCATCATCGTCCTGGCTGCCGGTGCCGCCCGGCGTTTCGGCGCCGACAAACGCCAGGCCAGGCTCGGCAACGGGCAGACGCTGCTCGCAGCCACGCTGGACTCGGTACCCGGAGCATTCACTCGACGCGTCCTGGTCCTGAGGCCCGGCGATGAAGCACTGGCAGATGCGTTTGCCGACGAATGGCAGATCTGTATAGCGAACAACCCTGAGGCAGGCATGGCCAACAGCCTGGCCAGTGGCATAAAGCTGGCGCAGGACTGGGCCGGCTCACTCATTGCGCTGGCGGATATGCCTTACATCACGCAGCAAACATTCACGACCCTGCAGTCTGCACTCGGCGATCACGACATCGTGATCCCGACCTGCCAGGGAAAACGCGGTAATCCTGTAGGATTCCGCCAGGCTTATTTTGCCGAAATAGGCAGGCTCACTGGCGACAGGGGTGCCAGGTCACTGCTGGACAGGCACGCCAGTGCCTGCGTGGAAATAGAAACGGGGGATCCTGGAATACTCCGGGATATCGATACCCCGGAAGGGCTGGCAGGGAAAACCTGAAGGCTGCTTCAGGCTGGTTGGCTTACTTGAACTTCTTTTCGATGATCTTGCCGGTACCCTTGCAGGTCATGCAATTTTCGCCGCTCCTGACAAAGCCCAGGCCATTGCAGTAGTTTCAGGAAGATTGAAAGGGGTGCTTGAGGATATCGATAATTTCCTGCAGAGCCCTGGAATCCACCTCGGGATGGCGCACATCCTCCAGGGCGATTATGGTGCCGTTGTCGTTTTTGCCGTGAAAGACGTTGTTCATAACAGCTGTTTGTCCTGGCTCTGCGAAAGCTGAAACAGTTCCCTGATTTTGTCACTCCATCCATGGACATGCTTGGATTATAGGCACGCACGCATAATGGATTTGTTAATAAAATCACACTTTATTGTGAAACCCGGAGCACAACGGCACCGGTTCATGATATTTCACACATTTTACTGGGGAAAATCCCCGGTATTCGCCCACGCGTCAAACCCATGGAATACGCGGCCCCTGGCACCAAAATGCCATCATCACAGGCAAAAAAAAGCCCGGTAAACCGGGCTTCAAGGGTGTTTTTCAAGAGGAGTGGTAAAAAACCAAAAAAGGGGATTTTTGTCTTTACACACCCCTTTAGAATGCCAAAAAACAGAAAAGTTCTGTTCCGGGCAAAAAAAATTAGAATTGCGATTCCGGCAGCCTGACCACCAGGCCGTCCAGCTCGTCAGTAACCTTGATCTGGCAGCTCAGGCGACTGTTGGCTTCAGGCTCCAGCACGCATTCGAGCATGTCTTTCTCCATTTCACTGGCGGGCGGAATCTTCTGCACCCAGGCTTCATCCACGTAGCAGTGGCAGGTGGCACAGCTGCAAGAGCCGCCGCATTCAGCGACTATGCCGTCGATCATGTTATCCACGGCGCCCTGCATAACGGACGTGCCGCTTTGGACTTCCACGTCGTTGATGGCACCGTTAAAGCTGATATAGGTAACTACTGGCATCGGGTATTTCTCTCTCTAGATTGCTTGGTTGCATCACGCCAGGTTGCATCAGGCCCGGGGCAGCAGCGAACGCATCGGGATGTCCGGATTGGCGAGATCCGCCCTGTCCACCTCCAGCATCTTGCTAATGAGTTGTTTTCCGAACATGAATTCCTGGGGGCTGTTCACTGCGTCCACTGCGATGACGCGTCCCTGGCGCAGATAAAAAGCCGCAAACTTCCTGCCGGTGCCGGGATCACCCCGCAGCACCAGTTCATCGTAATCCTGGGAAAGTCCGGCTATCTGCAGTTTCAGGTCATACTGATCCGACCAGAACCACGGCAGGGCATTATACTGATTTGGCTTGTCACATAAAGCCGAGGCGGCTACCCGGGCCTGGTCCATGGCATTTTGCACACTTTCCAGACGCAACTGGCGCTGGTAGAACGTATTGAAGTGGCTGGTGCAATCCCCTGCCGCTGCAATGTCGGGGTCGGAAGTCATGCAGCGGTCATCGACGCGAATGCCGTTATCGACCTCCAGGCCGGCCTCGCTCGCCAGTTCGGTATTGGGAATGACGCCCACGCCGATGATGACCAGGTCCGCGTCATACGCCGAGCCGTCATCACAGCCAACCTCATTGACGCGCTTCTTGCCGCTGAAACTATTGACACCCACTCCCGTGATGACGTCGGCACCCTCCTCGCTGTGCACCCGGTTGTAAAACGCAGAAAGCTCCGGGGCAGTGACGCGGCTCAGGACGCGCTCTGCGGCTTCCAGCACGGTGACATCCATGCCGATCTGGCGCAGCATGGCCGCCGTCTCGAGACCTATGTAGCCGCCCCCGACGATGACCGCCTTCTTGCCGGGCATGACGAATGGACGAATGTTTTCAACGTCGGCGATATTTCGCAGGTAGTGCACACCTTTCAGGTCGGCGCCGGGCAGGTCGAGAGTGCGCACCCTCGAACCGGTTGCCAACGCCAGCTTGTCATAGGCGATATCGGTGCCATCCTCCAGCAGAACCAGCTTGCGCTCACGATCCAGGCGGCCGACACGCTGGCCCAGCATGACCTCGATATTCACTTTTTCGTATTGTGTTTCCGGACGAATCAGCAGGTCTTCGACATGTTTTTCCCCGGACAGGAAGGTTTTGGACAGCGGCGGCCGGTTGTAAGGCAGGTAGTGTTCATCACCAATGACCAGGATGCGCCCCTGCCACCCCTCCTGGCGCAGGCTCACGGCAAGCTGGCCTCCGGCATGACTGGCGCCGATGACGATACAACAGGTTTCGGCCATGGATCCCCCTAATTTCCTCGCTTTTTGCATGGACTATTTGTGGCGGGAGGCTACACATCAGTAATGCAAGACGCTATATTTGGTCTCCCAGTTTACCAAGAACCCGGATGCAATATCCCGGTTCAATCGAATCAAGAACTCACAAATAAAACAAGGACAAAACCCATGAAAACAAAAGCCGCTGTTGCCTTTGAAGCCGGTAAGCCACTGGAAATCTGTGAAGTAGACCTGGACGGTCCGAAAGCAGGCGAAGTGCTGGTGGAACTGAAAGCCACCGGTGTCTGCCACACTGATGCATTCACCCTGAGCGGTGACGATCCCGAAGGCGCCTTTCCGGCGATCCTCGGCCATGAAGGCGCCGGTGTTGTGGTCGAAGTGGGCGAAGGCGTCAAGTCGCTGAAACCCGGCGACCATGTCATTCCCCTGTATACCGCTGAATGCCGCCAGTGTGATTACTGCCTGCACCCGAAAACCAACCTGTGCCAGGCCGTTCGCGCCACCCAGGGCCAGGGCGTGATGCCGGACGGCACCAGCCGCTTCTCACTGGACGGCAAGAAAATCCTGCACTACATGGGCTGCTCCACGTTCTCCAACTTTACCGTACTGCCGGAAATCTCCCTGGCCAAAGTGCGTGAAGACGCGCCTTTCGACAAGATCTGCTACATCGGTTGCGGTGTCACCACCGGTGTCGGCGCCGTGGTATTCCAGGCCAAGGTTGAAATCGGTTCCACCGTCGCCGTATTCGGCCTGGGCGGTATCGGCCTGAACGTCATCCAGGGCTGCAAGCTGGCCGGCGCCAGCCGCATCATCGGCATAGACCTGAACCCGAAACGCGAAGCCCTGGGCAAGAAATTCGGCATGACCGACTTCATCAATCCCAAGGACGTGGATAATGTCGTCGACCACATCGTGCAGATGACCGGCGGGGTCGATTACAGCTTCGAATGTATCGGCAACGTCAAGGTCATGCGCCAGGCACTGGAGTGCTGCCACAAGGGCTGGGGCGAGTCCTACATCATCGGTGTTGCCGGCGCAGGACAGGAAATTTCCACCCGTCCCTTCCAGCTGGTTACCGGTCGTTCCTGGAAAGGCACTGCTTTCGGTGGCGCCCGCGGCCGTACCGACGTTCCCAAGATAGTTGACTGGTACATGGACAAGAAGATCAATATCGATGACCTGATCACCCATACCATGCCGCTGGAAGACATCAACACGGCCTTCGACCTGATGCACGCCGGCGAAAGCATCCGCTCGGTCGTTCTCTACTAAGGGGCCTGCTGTACACGGGGGTCAGGGTATACACCCTGCCCCCTTTTTTATTTAAAGGGGAATACCATGAGTCTTGAACAAGTCAGCGCCAATGCCATGTTTGGCGGCAAGCAGCTGAAACTGAAACACACGTCCAGCGTACTCAAATGCGACATGATTTTTTCCGTGTACCTGCCGCCGCAGGCCGAGTCGGTGAACGTGCCGGTTATCTACTGGTTGTCCGGCCTCACCTGTACCGATGACAACTTTGTGCAGAAGGCCGGTGCCCAGCAATTCGCCGCTGAAGCCGGTGTCGCCATCGTGTGTCCGGATACCAGCCCGCGCGGCGAAGGGGTTCCCGACGATCCCGAAGGTGCCTACGACTTCGGTCTGGGAGCCGGCTTCTACGTGAACGCCACCGAGGCGCCCTGGTCAGAGCACTACCACATGTACGATTACGTGACGAAGGAACTCCCCGCCGTACTGGCCGGCAGCGACCTGCCCCTGGATACCGAAAACTGCTCGATCATGGGCCATTCCATGGGTGGCCACGGCGCCATCACCATCGCCCTGAAAAATCCCGGTACCTACAAGGCCGTCTCGGCCTTTGCCCCGATCTGCTCCCCCATGAACTGCCCCTGGGGCGAAAAGGCGCTAGGCAACTATGTGGGACAGGACCGTGCGGCCTGGGAGCAATATGATGCCTGCGCACTGATTGCGAAGGCGGAGGAAAAACTGCATATCCTGGTGGACCAGGGCCAGCAGGACGATTTCCTGCGCCCACAGCTAAAACCGGTCATGCTGCAGCAGGCCTGCCACGATGCCGGGCATCCGTTGACCCTGCGTTTCCATGCCGGCTATGATCACAGCTACTTCTTCATTGCTTCGTTCATTGAAGACCACATCAACCATCACGCCTCCGCATTATGGGGATGACTTTGACGTCAGGGGCGGTTATGCTTTTTTGCATTTACCGCCCCGGGTAACTGGCGTCCTGTCCCATGAGCGAACTGAAAATCTCCCTGATACAGACCAACCTGCCCTGGCAGAAAGCGTCTGATAATCGCGAACTACTCGAGCAGCTGCTCGACACCACCATCGACAGCACCGACCTGATCCTGCTGCCAGAAATGTTCACCTGCAGCTTCGACAGCGACAAGAACGCCATCCCTGAACATATGGCCGGGGCGACCGTGGACTGGATGCGCCTGATGGCCGTGTCCTACCAGGCCGCCATCTGCGGCACCATCGCCATCACCGAAAACGGCGTCCGTTACAACCGGCTGCTGTTCGTGACCCCCGAAGGCAAGGTCCAGCATTATGACAAGCGCCACCTGTTTCGCATGTGGGGGGAAGACAAGCGTTACATGCCCGGCCGCAGGCAAGTCGTAATCAAGTGGCGCAACTGGCGCATCCTGCCGCTGGTCTGTTATGACCTGCGTTTCCCGGTCTGGTGCCGCAACACCGAAGATCTCAACTACGACCTTATCCTCTGCCCCGCCAACTGGCCGGCATCGCGCACCCAGGCCTGGCAGGCACTGCTCAGGGCGCGTGCCATCGAAAACCTTGCGTATGTAGCCGGTACCAACCGGATCGGCAAGGACGGCAGCGGCATCGAGTTTTCCGGTTCGAGCATGGTGCTGGACCCGGCCGGCAAGGTCCTTCTCGATGCCGGCGACCAGATGGGCGGCTATACCGTGTCCATCAACCGGGAGGAGCTGCTCGACTTTCGCAAGAGCTTCCCTTTTCACCACGATGCCGATGCATTCCTGCTGGCATCCTCGATGGATGACTGAAAACCCAATCTGACTGCGGCCCTGCCGGAAGGCCGGGTCCCGACAGACACAGCGCCATGCCACTGCCAAGAGCCTACCTGATCGATTCCAGCATCTATATTTTTCGTGCCTGGTACGTTTACGACGAATCCATTACCGACAGCAACGGCAACCCGAGCAACGCCGTCTTCGGCTTCACCGATTTCCTGTACCAGCTTATCCGGCAGAAACAGCCCCAGTTCATCGCCTGCGCCTTCGATACCTCGCAAAAGAATTCCTACCGCAAGGAGCTTTATCCCGAATACAAGGCCAATCGTGAACCGGCCCCTGAAGAACTGAAAGTCCAGTTTGCGCATTGCAGGGATTTCTGCCGCGCAGTGGGTATCGCGGAGTACGCCAGCGAACGCTTTGAGGCGGACGACATCATCGGCTCGCTGGCCGAACGCCTGCGCCGGCAGGGCATGGCCGTGACCATCGTTAGTGCCGACAAGGATCTCGCACAGCTCGTCACCGGCGAGGAAGATGCCTGGTGGGATTTTGCCCGCGGCAATGTCCTCAACAGCCGCGGCGTGGAAAAACATTTCGGGGTGCGACCGGAACAGATCGCTGACATGCTCGCCCTTACCGGTGACAAGATCGATAACATTCCCGGCATTCCCGGTGTGGGTGCGACGACCGCATCACGCATCCTGCAAAAATACCCCAGCGTCGAGGAGGTGATCGCCAACATCGGGGACATCGCCGCCATGAAATTCCGCGGCGCCACACGGGTGCAGGCGCTGGTGGATGCGCACAAGGATATTCTGCCCCTGAACAAGCTGTTGACCACCGTGGTCACCGACATGGCCTTTGACAATGAGCCAGATCTCAGCTGGAGAGGCGTCGATGAGGCGGAATTCACCCGCATCACCGACCTGCTCTCCATCGGCGGCGCCATGCGCCAGCGCTGGCTCGACCTGGTGTAGCAGGCCAATATATTGGAAGAAACCCCTCACCCGCTCAGGGACAAGTTGCCGCTGCCGTTGATGGCATCCATGTCCGCGCTGTCGGCCCTGTCCATCGACATGTACCTGCCGGCCTTTCCGGCCATGGCCGAATCCCTCGACGTGCCGATCAGCACCATCCAGTATTCCATCAGCGTCTACCTGGTGGCATTCGGCATAGGCATGCTGTTGTTTGGTCCCCTCTCGGACCGATTCGGACGCCGTCCCCTGGCCATCTTCGGTCTGTTCGGGTACGTACTGGCATCAGCCTGCATGGCATTGAGCCCGACGGCATCGGTGTTCCTGGTATGCCGGTTCTTCCAGGGCATGCTGGGCAGCGCGGCAACGGTTGTCGTGCCTGCCATCATCCGGGACTGTTTCGGCAAGGACACGGCCAGGGGCATGTCCACGGTCACCATGATCATGCTGACTGCGCCGCTGGTGGCTCCCATCCTCGGCTCTGTCCTGCTGACGTTCACCAGCTGGCGCGCTATTTTTGCGGTGCTGGCAATGTACGGTGCCGTTGCGCTAACCCTCGTCTACCTGAAACTGCCGGAGACCCTGCCCGCCTCGAGCATACCGAAGCGCCTTTCCTACATCGGCAATTACCTGGGCATCATGACCACGCCCGGCATCTACCGCTACCTCGGCACCTTCCTGATGTCGTCGCTGGCGTTCTTTACCTACCTGACCTCGGCGCCGTTCGTGTACATCACCTGGTTCGGCGTATCGGAGTTCGTGTTCGGCCTGCTGTTCACCACCACGGCCGCCTCCCTGATCCTGGCTAACTACATCAACGTCAGGCTGGTCTCCACGTACGGATCCAGACGTATGATGTATTCGGGCCTTGCCACCGCCGTAGTATTCGCTGTGCTACTCACGCTGGTGACCCTGTTCCTGCATAACCTGCCACTGACAGTGGCCTGTTTCTTTATGATCATCGGCAGTCTCGGCATCATCTCCGTCAATGCCGAATCCCTGGTCCTGATCGAGTTTCCCAACCAGGCCAGTTCCGCCGGCGCCGTCACCCGGACGCTTCGCTTCAGTACAGGCGCCCTCGTTGGCCCTGTTCTCGCCGTGTTCTATACCGGCACCCCTGTTCCCGTCGTGCTTCTAGTACTGATCGCCGTCACCGTCGGCGCCGCCATACAGCTGCTGCTTTACCTATTGGCAAAAAAGGGTCAGTAACCGTTATTGAGAACCGGCTATTTGGAGGCTGGATGACGGGGATGCAGAGGCGCTATTTCCTGCTCTTCGCGTGCGGCAAGCATTGCGCCAAATTCCGTAATATTTTGGAACCCAAACCTGATCTTGCTATTTTTATTAGTTTTTTTGGATTCAGTCAGGTTTGCCAGGGACCCGGATGTCCAGCACCATGGCCTGAACGTCCTGTGGCGGTGGCGCGGTAAAGCGGCAAACCAGCAAGGCCACGGCAAAATTGAGGAACATGCCCAGGGTACCGATACCCTCTGGGGAAATGCCGAGCCACCAATGATCGGCGTTGTCGGCGGCGGGATTGATGAACTTGAAGTACACGATGTAGATGGCGGTGAACACAATACCGCACACCATGCCCGACACGGCACCTTCCTTGTTCATGCGGGTGGAGAAAATGCCCAGCACGATGGCCGGAAAGAACGACGAGGCCGCCAGTCCGAAAGCAAAGGCCACTACCTGGGCGACGAAACCGGGCGGATTGATGCCGAAATAACCGGCGATGCACACGGCAAAGAAGATCGCGATGCGGGCAAACAGCAGCTCCTGCTTTTCACTGATATCCGGCATCAGGTTGCGCTTGAGGAGGTCGTGGGAAATGGCTGTCGAGATTACCAGCAGCAGGCCCGCTGCAGTGGAAAGTGCCGCGGCCAGGCCGCCGGCGGCCACCAGGGCGATGACCCAGTTCGGCAGCTGCGCGATTTCCGGGTTCGCCAGCACGATAATGTCGCGATCCACTGTCAACTCGTTAACTGCCGGGTCGGCCACGTACTGGATCCTGCCGTCGCCGTTCTTGTCCTCGAAACTGATCAGGTTGGTATTTTCCCACGTGCGAAACCACGATGGCATGGAAACATATTCGGCATTGCTCACGGTGTTGATCAGGTTGGTACGGGCGAAAGCAGCGATCGCCGGCGCTGTGGTATACAGGATGGCGATGAACAGCAATGCGTAACCGGCGGATTTTCGTGCCGCCCTGACGCTGGGCACTGTAAAGAAACGGATGATGACATGGGGCAGGCCGGCGGTGCCCATGATCAGCGCCCCGGTGATGAAAAGGACATCCAGATGTGAGCGCACCCCTGACGTATAAGCGGCAAAGCCGAGTTCCTCGTGCAGGCCGTCGAGCCGGTCAAGCAGGTAGCCGCCGCCAAAGGATTCATTTAGTTCACTGCCAAAACCCAGCTGCGGAATGACATGCCCCGTCATCAGGATGGAGATGAAAACGGCCGGCACCATATAGGCAAAGATCAGCACGCAATACTGTGCCACCTGCGTGTAAGTGATGCCCTTCATGCCCCCGAGTACTGCGTAGAAGAACACGATGCCCATGCCAATCAGGACACCCAGGTTGATATCCACTTCCAGGAAGCGGGAGAAGACCACGCCAACGCCGCGCATCTGGCCTGCCACGTAGGTGAAGGACACGAAGATGGCGCACACCACTGCCACCATGCGCGCCAGCTGGCTGTAATAACGGTCACCGATGAAGTCCGGTACGGTGAATTTGCCGAAATCGCGCAGGTAGGGTGCGATCAGAAGCGCGAGCAGGACATAGCCGCCGGTCCAGCCCATCAGGTAAACGGAGCCGTCCCGGCCCATGTAGGACACGATGCCGGCCATGGAAATGAACGAAGCCGCCGACATCCAGTCCGCGGCAGTGGCCAGGCCGTTGGCCAGGGGCGGCACGTGGGCCCCAGCGATATAGAATTCCTTGGTCGAGGAAGCACGCGACCAGACGGCAATGCCTATATAAAGAATGAAGGTCAGGCCGACGGTGAGATAGGTCCAGACTTGTAGACTCATGGCTTTGGCTGCTTCTGGTTGTTATTGGGTTTTATTGGTTGTTATTGACGAGGCCGGTCTTCATTCCCCGGCCGCTTCCTCTTCCGCCAGGATGTCCTTTTCCTCGTGATGGTACTTGCGATCGAGCTTGTCCATCATTTTCAGGTAGATGAAGATCAGGATGACATAGATATAGATGGAGCCCTGCTGGGCCATCCAGAAACCGAATTTGAAACCGCCGATGCGTATGGCGTCGAGCTGGTCGACAAAGATCACAGACATGAGAAATGACACGACGAACCATATGCTCAGCAGGATAGTGAGTATCCGTATATTTTCTTTCCAGTAAAGATTGTCGTCTTTGGACATGTTGTTATTCCCCCAGCTTCCATCCTGACGTGATCGGGTAGCGTCGGTCGCGGCCAAAACCGCGCTTGCTGATGCGCACGCCAACCGGCGCCTGGCGGCGCTTGTATTCATTCAGGTCGACCAGCCGCAATACTCGCATAACCGTATCATGTGCAAAACCCCTTTCGATGATGGCGTGGGCGCTCTGATCATGCTCGATATACAGCTCCAGGATTTTATCCAGGATATCGTAGGGCGGCAGATTGTCTTCATCGACCTGTCCCGGTGCGAGTTCCGCCGACGGCGGGCGTTCGATGATGCGCGAAGGGATCATCTCGGTGACGGCATTGCCCGGCACGGCGTTGCGATAGCGGGATAACGCGTACACCAGCATTTTCGGCACATCCTTAAGGACATCGAAACCGCCGGCCATGTCGCCGTACAGGGTCGAATAACCCACGGCCATCTCACTCTTGTTGCCGGTCGTCAGCACCAGGTATCCCTTCTTGTTGGAAATCGCCATCAGCATAACGCCGCGACAGCGGGCCTGCAGGTTTTGCTCGGTGAGATCGACCGTCGTTCCCTCGAATTCAGGCGCCAGGCTGGCCATGAAACTTTCATATACAGTCTCGATCGGAATCACCTTGTAGGAGACGCCGAAATTATTTGCCTGCAGTGCGGCATCATCGAGGCTCATTTGCGCCGTATAGCGGAAGGGCATCATTACTGCATGCACCCGGTCTTCGCCAAGGGCATCCACCGCGATGGCCAGGGTCAGTGCCGAATCGATACCCCCGGACAAACCCAGCACCACACCCTTGAAACCATTTTTCGTAACGTAATCATGCAGCCCCTGGACCAGCACCTTGTACACCAGTCCGGCACCCTCTTCCATCACCGCCGTTTCACCCTGTTCCAGGCTGACTTGTCCGCTCGCCAGGACAGCCCTTACCGGAACCAGCGCTTCTTCACAGGCCGGTGCCAGCGCCTTCAGTGTGCCATCACCTTCAAGTGCCATGGAGCAGCCATCGAACACCAGTTCATCCTGGCCGCCAACCTGGTTGACGTAAATGACCGGAATGGCGGCTTCACTCTGGCGCTGCTGCAAGACCGCACGCCTGTCGTGCAGTTTGTCGACATGAAACGGTGAACCGTTGATATTGACCATGAGGCGGGCACCGGCTGCAGCGGCCTGTGCCATGGGGCCCGGTTCCCACAGGTCTTCGCACACCGTGAAGCCGACGTCCACACCCTTGATATTGATCACGCATGGTTCATTGCCGGCGTGAAAGTAGCGCTTTTCGTCGAACACCTGGTAGTTGGGCAGGCACTGTTTCCTGTAGGTGGCGACAACCTCCCCCCGGCAGATGACGGCCAGCATGTTGTACAGCCGTCCGTCCTCACGTCCCGGGTATCCGATCACCAGGTGTGTATCGAATTTGCAGGCCAGGATGCGCGCCATGGCGTTGTCGATGCGTATATCCAGACTGGCACGCAGCAACAGGTCTTCAGGGGGATACGCGGTCAGTACCAGTTCCGGAAACACGATCATGTCCGGCGCCCGGGTGGCGAGGATTTTTTCGACCGTCCCGATAACCATGTCGGTATTGCCCGGAATGTCGCCCACCAGTGGATTGACCTGGGCCATGACGATGTCCAGGGAGCCTTGTTGTTGGGATAAACCGGGATCGGACAAACTGGATTCCTGTGATACTGCTGTCGGATTCTGAGGCCGGTTCTGGTGCGCAAACACTGTCATTATCACAGTATCGCGCACTCTTTATGCCGGCCCTTCTTCTATGGATATTGTCAAAGAGGTGAGGTATTGTCTGCCTCTTCACCGCTATTATAAAGTTTTTTTATGGGCTTGATCAGACTCATTATTTTTGCCCTCGTGATCTGGATGTTCTGGCGCCTGATCAGGAATTACCGGGCCAATCTGGACAGCAAGCAACGCTCCGGGGAAAAAAAGAAACTGCCGAACGGTAATATGGTGGCCTGCGGCTACTGCAAGGTTCACGTACCTGAAAACACTGCAATCGCCCATGATGACCAGTGGTTTTGCAGCGAAAGCCACAGGGCGAAATTCATCGCGGAAAAGCATTAGCCGCGCCCGTTCATGGCACAGCTAAGCACCCCAGAACATGGCCCGATTCATCAGCAGCATCAACCCAGGCATCGACTCCGGTGTCGATGACATCGCACACCAGCAAAATCTGAAGGTTTTCGATGTCTACAATGTCTATCGGGTGGTGCTTTCCCTGGTGCTGGTCATCGGCATCTATTTTCGCTCCCTGTCCTTGCTCGGCACCATCGACCCGGCACTGTTCCAGCAGACCATCTATGTCTACACCGGATTCAACGTACTGGTGCTACTGCGCGCTTTGCTTCCCCGCAACCGCACACTGGAAACATCGCAGTTCATCACGGTCATCCTGATCGACATCATTTTCCTCGTCCTGATCAGTTACACCTGCGGCGGGGTAAGCAGCGGCATGGCCAACCTGCTCATCGTGCCGGTAGCTTCCGGCAGCCTCCTGTTCAGGACCCGTCTGAGCATGTTCTTTGCTGCTGTCGGCTCCATCCTGGTCATCTACAGCGAGGTCTATCTCTACCTTGTCATCGACGAAGGCATCGTATATTTCGTCCAGGCCGGCCTGCTCGGATTCACTCTGTTTGCCGTGACCGGCATCCTGCAGTACCTCGGCGGCAACATCCGGCAAAACGAATTGCTGACCCGGCAACAGGCTGAGAACATCCTGTCCCTGCAGGAGATGAACGACCAGATCCATTCCCTCGGAACTCATGGAAAGCGAATTTTTCGGCCACAAGAAAGGTAGTTTCACCGGCGCCCACAGCGACAAGGCTGGCCTGTTCCAGGCCGCCAGCGGCGGCAGCCTGTTCCTTGATAAAATTGCCGACCTGCCCCTGCACATGCAAGTGAAACTGCTCAGGGCTATCCAGGAAAAATCCGTCCGCCCGGTCGGTTCGCAAACCGAGGAACCGGTTGATGTACGCCTGCTCAGCGCCACCCACAAGAACCTTGCCGAGGAAGTGGCAAAGGGCAACCTGCGCCAGGACCTGTACTACCGCATCAATGTCATCGAACTGCATGTGCCGAGCCTCAGGGAAAGACGCAATGACATCCCCTTACTGGCCCGGCACTACCTGGAACTCATCGCCCGGGAAAACGGCATGCCGGAGGCGGGCATCAGCGAGGAAGCTCTCGGCATGCTCCAGAATTATTCCTTCCCGGGCAATGTCAGGGAACTGGAAAACATCCTGCAGCGGGCCCTGGCAATGGCCGAGAACAACATCATCCAGGTCCAGGACCTGCCGCCACTGAAAAACCATGTCGAGGAAGGCGCCCCGGCATCTGCAGTGCAGGAATCACAGCCCATGGTGACACTGGCCGAGGATTTCTCACTGGAAAAACACCTGGAAGAGATCGAGAAGGCGGCTATCGAGCAGGCACTGGAAGAAACGCGCTGGAACAAGACGGCCGCGGCGAAAAAACTGGGGATGTCATTCCGTTCTTTCCGCTACCGCCTGAAAAGCTGGGCGTCGATTAGAAGAACAATATCAGGCCCGGTCCCTGGGTTTCAGTTCACGCGGCATCGAGAACACGATGTTCTCTTCAACGCCCTGCATTTCAACCGGCTCCCCGCCCCCGATCTGTCTCAGGCGTTCGATCACCTCCTTTACCAGTATCTCCGGTGCAGAAGCCCCGGCGGTGACACCGATGGATTTCTTGCCATCGAACCAGCTGTCGCGGATCTCGCCGGCATGGTCGATCAGGTAGGCCTCGCTGCCCATGCGTTGGGCCAGTTCCCTCAACCGGTTGGAATTCGAGGAATTCGGGGAACCAACCACCAGCACCAGGTCGGTTTCCAGGGCGAGCTGTTTCACGGCATCCTGCCGGTTCTGAGTGGCATAGCAGATATCTTTCTTGCGCGGCCCGGTGATATTGGGAAAACGTGCATGCAGGGCATCGATGATGCGCGCCGTGTCGTCCATGGACAGGGTAGTCTGCGTCACGAAGGCCAGGTTGTTTTCATCCAGCACTTCAAGTTCACTGACGTCGGCTTCCGATTCCACCAGGTATATGCGCCCGCCCTTGCTGGTGTCGTACTGGCCCATGGTGCCTTCCACTTCCGGATGCCGGGCATGGCCGATCAGAATGCACTCATGGCCGGCCTCGCTGTACTTGATCACTTCCAGGTGCACCTTGGTGACAAGTGGACAGGTAGCATCGAATACGCGCAGGCCAAGCCTGTCGGCTTCCTGCTTGACCTGCTGGGAAACGCCGTGGGCGCTGAATATGACGATGGAGGCATTGCCCTGGGCATCTGTTACCGGCACATCGTAGAGTTCATCCACAAAGATGGCCCCGCGCTGCTTGAGTGATTCCACAACCGTTTTGTTGTGCACCACTTCATGGCGCACGTAAATGGGCGGGCCGAACAGGTCCAGCGCCCTGTTCACGATATCTATGGCGCGATCGACCCCCGCGCAGAATCCTCGGGGATTCGCCAGCTTGATGTCCAGGGTATTGCCGTGGGAGTTCATGATCGTGCTTATCCGGTAACGGAAAGAATTTTTACCCGGAAGCGGATTTTCTTGCCCGCCAGCGGATGATTGAAATCGACAGTGACACGGTCGGCATTGAACGCGGTGAGCACGCCTGCCTGATCGTTGCCCGCACTGTCGGCAAAGTTTATCACCAGCCCCTCCTCCATGGCCAAGTCGGCCGGAAAGCGGTAGCGTGGAAAGGTGTGGATGTTGTCCGGGTTGCGCGGCCCAAAAGCATCTTCTGCCTCCAGTTCCGCACTGTGCTCATCACCGGCACGCAATTCGAACAACACCTGTTCAAAGCCTGCAGGCAGATTGCCGTCACCGATACGGAAGGTGGCGGCTTCGCCGTCAAAATTACTGTCCACGATATCGCCATTGGCCAGGGCGAGCTCGAAATGCAGCGTCACCTGTCTCCCGCTGCACACCTGGCCGGCATCATAACCGGTGTTTTCGGGTTCCGGGATGTCTCCGAGGCCGGTGATGTCCCTGACATTGATCTTGTCCATGGCGGCGACCGGTCAGCTCACCGGATCCGATTCAGCCGGACGCTTCATATCCAGGAACATGTCCAGGACCATGAGGGCAGCGCCGACGCTGACGGCGGAATCGGCAACATTGAAGGTGGCGAACCGGTATTCTCCGGCGTACACGCTGAT
Source organism: Pseudomonadales bacterium (assembly GCA_023257855.1). Classification (GTDB taxonomy): domain Bacteria; phylum Pseudomonadota; class Gammaproteobacteria; order Pseudomonadales; family Pseudohongiellaceae; genus Eutrophocola. The sequence goes on from JALRBG010000245.1 coordinate 18,941, forward strand.
GAAATCGATCACATAACCGATCAGCATGCGATCGTAGAGATTGCCGAGAGCGCCGCCCAGGATCAGTGCCAACGCAAAACCCAGCAGTTTCTGGGAACGGGGGATGCGGGTCAGCCACACGATGATGAATATGCTGATACTGAGTGAAATTCCTGTCAGGAACCAGCGCTGCCAGCCGCCGGCATCATCGAGGAAGCTAAAGGCGGCGCCGGTGTTGTAAGCGAGCAGCAGATCGAAACCGGGAAATACGGAAACAGGTGTACCGAGGACCAGGTTGGCATCGCATATTACCTTGGTGACACGATCGATGACGGCAATCATGCCCGCCAACGTGAATAGCAGGACCAGGCTCTTATGCTTATGTGCTGTGTTTGCCGTCATGTTCAGCCCAGGGCCAGTAACGAGGTGCGGGCCTGCTCGATATCCAGCGACATCTGCGCCTTGAGGGAATCGAGATCCGGAAAGGCAAGTTCATCCCGCAGCTTTTTGACAAAGGAAACCAGCAGGTGTTCACCGTAGATGTCCTCATCGAAGTCGAACAGGTGCACCTCCAGTTTCGGGATGGCGCTGTCTTCAACCGTGGGGTTGAAACCGATACTGGCGACGCCGTGCAGCTCCCTTTCGCCCAGTTGCACCAGCACGCTGAAGATGCCTTGCAGCGGCAGCTTGCTGAACTGCAGACCGATGTTGGCCGTGGGTGTACCCAGTTCGCGGCCGAGCTGCCTGCCGGTAACCACGGTGCCGCCGATACTGTAATGGCGACCGAGCAGCTCGCGGACGCGTTCGCAGTCGCCTGCCTGCAGGTACTGCCGAACCAGGGTGCTGCTGACACGCTCACCTTCCAACTCGCAGGATATTTCCCGCTCCACCTCGAAACCGAATTCGCGACCCTTTTCCTGTAACAGGGCAAAATCCCCCTGCCGCCGGCGACCAAAGCGAAAATCGTCGCCCACGATCAGCGTGGACACGCCGAGCCCGTCGACCAGGTACTGCCGAATGAAATCTTCCGCGCCGAGGTCACACAACGCCGCATCGAAGGTCATCCTGAAGATGGCATCGACGCCGTAACCAACCAGGAAGTCCACCTTGTCATCGAACTGGGTCAGCCGCGGCGCCGCCTGCGCGCCCGCAAAGAACTCCTCCGGGTGCGGCTCGCTCAGGATCACCACTGCTGGCTCCCCCTTGCGTTTTGCCGTGGCGAGCAGTGAATCCAGCACATGCTGGTGGCCGAGGTGCAGGCCGTCGTATTTGCCAATCGTGGCGACACAACGGTCATGGTCGGCCCTGAACGCCGCGAAATCGGAATAAACAGTCATGGTTCCAGGTGGTGGAAGAAAAGCCGGCTATTATATGCCAAAACCCGGCCTCAGGCCCGGTAACGGAAATCGCTGAGCCTGACGCCCAGGGCGAGCAGGGTCAGGCCATAGGCCAGGACACCGGCACCGCATAGCATGCCCAGGTACAGGACGCGCTCGACCGTGCCGGCGCCTGCCAGCACGTCGAAATCCCCTGGCCCGTAAAGCAGCTTCAGCACCAGCACCATGACCAATGCCGCCATGCCCACCCGCAGGAGGTAGGCGATCCAGTGCACCCGGAAACTGAATACGCCCTGCCTGAGCAGTCCTGACAACAGCAAGCCGCCGTTGATGAAGGCTGACAATGACGTCGCCAGGGCCAGGCCGGCATGGGCAAGCGGAATAATCAGGAGCAGGTTGAGAACCATGTTGCTTACCATGGCGATGACGGCGTAGCGCACCGGCGTGGTGGTGTCCTTGCGGGAAAAATAGGCGGTGGCCAGCACCTTGATGCTCATGAACCCGAGCAGGCCGACAGCATAGGCCTTCAGGCTGGCCGAGGTCGGCAGGACCGAATCCAGGCCAAAGGCGCCGCGCTGGTAGATCGTGATGATCAGCGGATCAGCCAGCACGATGAGCGCCAGGGTGGCGGGCAGCCCGACCAGCACCAGAGCCCGCAGGCTCCAGTCCAGGGTGGTCAGAAATTTCTCCGCATCCGCGGCTGCATGGATGCGGGACAGGATCGGCAGAATGACCGTGGCGATGGCAATGGCGAACATGCCGAGGGGGAGTTCCATGAGGCGGTCGGAATAATACAGCCAGCTCACTGCACCGTCTCCCTGCAGCGCCGTGGCCAGCATGGTATCCACCAGCAGGTTGATCTGCCCCACAGAGACGCTGAACATCACCGGCACCATCAGCATGATGACCTGATGAACCCCCTCATGTTTTGGCCTCAGTGCCGGCCTGGGCACCAGGCGCAGGTGATGCAGGAAAGGCAGCTGGAACATCAACTGGATGATGCCGGCAATCAGCACACCCCAGGCAAGTGCGACAATGGGTTCGGCCATGAGCGGGCTCAATAGCAGTGCACACGCAATCAGGGTCAGGTTGAGGAAGATCGGCGTCATGGCCGGCACGGCATAGCGGCCGTAGGTGTTCAGGATGGAGCCGGCAAAACCGGTGAGAGAGATCAGCAGGATGTAGGGAAACGTGATGCGCAGCATCTCCACCAGCAGCGCGAACTTGTCCGGTGCATCCCGGTAGCCCCAGGCGAACAGCGTACCCAGCAGAGGTGCGGCAATCACGCCGATCACTGTCACGATCGCCAGGATCAGGGACAGCCTGCCGGCGACATGGTCGACCAGGCTTTTCACCTCCTCGAAGGTGCGCTGCTTGCGGTATTCCGACAGCACCGGCACGAAAGCCTGGGAAAAGGCCCCCTCAGCGAAGAGCCGGCGCAGGAAATTGGGGATGCGGAAGGCAACGAAAAAGGCGTCGGCAGCGGCGCCGTCACCGAAAACCGCGGCAAACACGATCTCCCGGACCAGACCCAGGATACGGGAGAGGAAGGTCATCAGGGAGACAACCAGGCTGGACCGGGCAACGCCGGTGGTTTCTGCCGGCCTGTCTTCAGCTGCCTGCACGCTCTGTCCTTCCCGTGAAAAAAGAGGGCATGTTATCACAGCCCCCGGGGAGCCGGAGGAGGCCTCCGGAGTTGACAAAAGGCCGCGAAAACTGCATGATTCGCGTCTTTTTTCAGCCCCCGAAAGCTGAAAATCCGGACAAACAGAGACAACACCGAGAAGGAGAGTCCTTTGGCTAACTCTGCACAGGCTCGCAAACGGGCCAAACAGGCTGAAAACCGCCGCAAGCACAATGCCAGTGCCCGTTCCATGGTGCGCACCTACATCAAAAAGGTGAACGCAGCCATTGAAACCAAGGATTACGACAAGGCCACCAGCGCTTACAGCGCCGCCGTCCCCGTAATCGACAGCATGGCCGACAAGGGCCACATCCACGCGAACAAGGCCGCCCGCCACAAGAGCCGCCTGAATACCGCGATCAAGGCACTGAAGGCCTGATAACCATTTGATTTAAATAAGAAACCGGCTTTGGCCGGTTTTTTATTGCCAGTGTGTTAATGCCCCCTGAACGGGGCCAGTGAAAGCGTGCACAGCCGAAATGGCTTCAGTTATAATCGTGCACCAGTTTTATGCGCAGTAAGGGGAAGTCTGCATGACCTACATCCGATTTATCAGCCTGTGTGCCGGCCTCCTGCTGGTTCCGGCCGCGTTAGCCCACCATTCCTTCCAGGCCACCTATGACATGGATACCACCATCGAGATCCGTGGCAAGCTCATCCAGATGAATTTCCGCAATCCGCACTCCTCCGTGATGGTGCTGGCGCCGGATGAGAACGGCGTGGAACAGCGCTGGGGCATCGAATGGGGCGGCGCCAGCCTGCTGATGCGCCAGGGCCTGACCCGCACCTCCTTCAAGCCCGGTGACGAGGTCGTCATTGTCGGCCAGCCCTCCCGGGAAAGAACCGATTACCGCATGCGCATGGAATCCATCCTGCGTCCATCCGACAACTTCGGCTGGGGGTTTAACAATGAGGAGTTTGAATAGCAGTGGCTACTGCGCTCGACCAGGCTTCGTTAAGCGTTTTTTCGGAGCCTGCTCACGTAGCTACAGTACTGTTAGCGGCTTCCAAAAAAACACTTGCCTCTCCTGATCTTCGCTCGTAACGCCACCTGATTCTTACACCCATAAAAAAGGCCGCTATTTAGCGGCCTTTTTTTGGTTCTTTATTTTACTGGGCCATGCATTCCTGGGGTTTCCAGCCGGACGCGTCATCCTGGCGCTTGAAGTTGGCAGATGTCGTGTACAACTGGGTCAGGTGCTCCGGGTCGCGCAGGATGGAAATCACCGTCAGGTACTCGGTGCCGTCGTCGCCCACCAGCAGTTCCCAGTATTCAGTCAGTTCCGCGCCTGCACCGTAAGGCACGCCGTTGCGGCGCAGGTAGCCCGGCGTCATGCCAGTGGTGTGGCTTTCAATGCTGCCCCAGGTCACCGGACCGAAGCGTCCGCCATCCCTTTCCAGCAGCCAGTTGGCGTTGGTCACACCCTGCAATGAGCCGGCGCCGGCATTGTCCTGCGCCGGACCAAACTTCAGCAGCCGTGTCTGCATGCCCGCATCAGTTTCCACCTGCAGGACATTGTCACCCGCCCACGTGATATGCAGGCGTGTCGGGATACGCATGATGCCGCCGGCACCATAGGCCTTGCAGGCATTGCCCGCAGCGATATCCGCCGCCGGATCCCAGGCATTGGCAATTTCGCGCCCTCTCGGCGTCAGGCCGATGCCTTCGTAGTCTCCCGCCGGGGCGGTCAGCATGCGAAAACGCCAGTCCTCGGTAACCAGGGACACCCAGTATCCGGTCAGGTCAACGGGTGCCGCTTCACGGGCAGGCTGCGGCTGCCCGCCGGGTGGCTGGGCAACGGCTGTGAGGGTGTTCATTCCCAGCAGGAGGGAAACCAGTGTTGCAATAATCTTGGCTCTCACATCAATCTCCTTACTGGTCCAGTGTCATGTAAACGGCAGTGACAAAGTTCTCCGTGGAGAAGATGCCCTGTCCTGCCCAGCGCGGGTCATAGTCACGTGTCGGTTGTTCGGCCAGAACCTCTTCCAGGCTCATGCCGCGCTCCTTCATGTCGAGAATACGATCGCGCACGATGGTGAGCATTTCCCGCCAGTTGATGACATCGCCGATGTCACTGAGGCGGCCGTGGCCCGGAATCACCAGGGTGCCGCCGTCCTGACCGTATTCGGGAATGATCAGGTCGATGATGGCATTGGCGGCATCGATGAAGCCATTGATGGTGCCGCCGGAGGACATGTCGATAAACGGATAGAACGACGTGATGTAGGCATCACCCGTGGTGATGACGTCGGACTTGCGGAAGTAAATGATGCTGTCGCCGTCGGTGTGCGCGTTGGGCTGGTGCAGCACGCGAACACCTTCACCGTTGAAGTAGATATCCCGCTTCTCGGTGAAATAGGTCATCGTGGGCCAGGCATCCGTCGAGACATTGTCGTCGGAGGCCATGTGCAGCAGGACATTCTCGTGTGCCAGGATGCGGGCGCCTTCACCGGCATCACCGATATCGCCACCCACGTTGCCGCCAACCGGCGTAAATCCGGCTGCTCGCAGGGGCACGTTGCCGCCAATATGGTCGCCATGATGGTGGGTATTGATGATGTAGCGCAGGGGCTTGTCCGACAGGGTGCGAATGGCGGCAAGGATCTTGTCTGACAGCTGTTCGTACTGGGTATCGATGATCAGTACCCCCTCGGCGCCGGTCTGCACGGTGATGTTGCCGCCGGCACCGACCAGCATGAAGATATTATCGCGGACCGGGAGGATGCGTATTTCAACGGCGTCGAAATTCTGCTGTGCCTGCACGGCAGAACAGGTCACCAGCAACGCCAGGGAGAGGAATCGTGTAATCAGTCTGTTCATGATGCTACTCCGCCAGTTCGCTGGGCTTGGGCATTTCCCGGATGCGTTCGACGTATTCAGGGTACATGGTTTCAGGCCCGCCCATGGCGGCCTCCAGCGGAATATCGTGGCGCTGCGAATAAATCAGCATATCGGTGTTGGTGCCAGGCAGATGATGCGGGATATAGCCGGGGGCACGCACCATCTCGACCACCGGATCACAGGGATAGCTGCCGACCTGGTCGTCGATGGAGTAGATATAGTCGCGGTTGCGAATGAACGGTTCTTCCAGGTAGATCGGGTCGTCGATGATCACGGTCCAGGTCAGGATGTCGCCGTGGCGGATGAAATATTCGGTCACGGTGGCCTGGTCGCTGCGGGTCACCCCGTTGCGGCGCAGCCAGCCTTCCTTCAGGTGGGTGGTCTTGATCTTGAGCTGGTGCCCATTCCATTCCCCGGTGGAAAAGCCCATGGACGTGTGCGGGGCGTATTCGGGTGGATGTTCGCGGCCGTCCATCCAGATGGTGCGGCGTGTCTGCCAGGCGAAATGCTGGATGCGAATGGCGATCAGCGCTTCGCTGATCGGGTCACGCTCTTCCCAGATGCGGATATTGGCGAAACTCGACGCATAATCCGAAGGGTGCACGCGGCACTGGTATTCCGGCAGGGCGATGAGAGATGCGCTCCAGCTCTGGGCGCGTAGCCTCACGGCGTCGTTCAGTGGCAGCCCGCCGTAATCGCCGAGCTCGGGCCCGGGCAGGCGGTCAGGAAAATCTTCGCTGTAGTTGCCGACCCAGACGCCCGAGAGATTCTTCTCGGCCAGGACGGAAAAACTGGATATGGAAATCAGGAATAACAGTGATATCCGGCAAACAATTCTGCCCATGCACTTCCCCTTGAGACGTTATTATTGATGCGATGTTTAAGCCCGCTAAACATAGCGATTGTGTCTGTATTCTGTCAAATACAAGTGACTTTTTAGGTAGGCTATTTTGGTATTGAAAGTACTGGATTTTCATCCCTAATGGGTGTGACTTTCTTTTAAAAGAAAGTCACCAAAGAAACCCGCCCCCGAACGCCAGGCCTGCGGCTACCCTCGCTCCGGACTTTTCCCTACGGGACCGGCTCACGCAGCTTTGCTGCGGGGTCGCCTGAAAAATCCTTGAAGAATTTTTCTCCCTGGAAAAAGCCCTCCACTCGGCTGGCTCAGGGGGCCTTCAACTTCGGTTTATCGCAGGCAGAAAATCTCTGACACGACCTCGACCTGAAAAGGCAGCCGATTTTTGGCTACGAAAAGGATATTGAACCTGTCGAGGTTGTATCTGGTCGAAGCTTAATCGCCCCGTAAGGACTGCCGAGGAGCAGGAGCAGTGCAGGGTCAGCCGGCCATGGACGGCCGGCTGAGCGAAGTTGGAGGCAGGATGCCGACTCTTCGCGACCCGTTGCAATGTTCCTGCAACGAGGGAAGCCGCAGGCCTGGCGTTCGGGGGCGGGTTTCTTTGGTGACTTTCTTTTAAAAGAAAGTCACATCCCCCTTCTGGAAAGAAAAAGACCGATTGAAACTCATTCATAACAGTCCTATCCTG